>DAIQNP010000155.1:0-6608 GCA_036788335.1 Erythrobacter sp. | reverse complement strand
CCTTGACCCGCGGCTTGACGTTGTAATCGATCACCCGCTTGACGGGGACGAGGATCTTCATGGGGCGTTCCTTCCTCTCCAAGAATCACGTGGGGCCTGACGACCCCGTTGGCCCCCCGCCTAGCTTGCGTTTACGTAAACGTCAAGTGAGGCGGGGGGCTGTAGGATCGGACGAAACGGATACGCGATCAACTCCGCCCAAGATGTACTTGCTGAACAAGAC
This sequence comes from Erythrobacter sp., assembly GCA_036788335.1. Lineage (GTDB taxonomy): Bacteria > Pseudomonadota > Alphaproteobacteria > Sphingomonadales > Sphingomonadaceae > Erythrobacter. Next base: position 6,385 of record DAIQNP010000155.1, on the reverse strand, counting down.
CCCGGTTTCAGGCGGCCTTCTTCACCTCGGCCACGATCTTCTGCGCGGCATCGCCAAGGTTGTCAGCGCTGACGATGGCAAGGCCCGAATTTTCGAGGATCGCCTTGCCTTCGGCCACATTGGTGCCTTCGAGGCGCACCACCAGCGGCACTTGCAGGTTCACGTCCTTGGCGGCCTGCACGATGCCGTTGGCGATCACGTCGCACTTCATGATCCCGCCGAAGATGTTCACCAGAATACCCTCGACCGCGGGGTCCTTGAGGATGATCTTGAAGGCCGCGGTCACCTTTTCGGTCGTCGCACCGCCGCCGACATCGAGGAAGTTGGCGGGGAAGGCACCGTTGAGCTTGATGATGTCCATCGTCGCCATCGCCAGCCCTGCGCCATTGACCATGCAGCCGATGTTCCCGTCGAGCTTGATATAGGCGAGATCATATTCGCTCGCTTCGACTTCGGCCGGGTCTTCCTCGGTCTCGTCGCGCAGCGCCTCGATGTCGGGGTGGCGGTAGAGCGCGTTGCCGTCGAAGCTCATCTTGGCGTCGAGCACCAGCAATTTGCCGTCTTCGCTTTCGACCAGCGGGTTGATTTCCAGCATCTCGCAATCGGTGGCGAGGAAGGCATCATATAGCTGCCGGCTGAGCTTTTGCGCCTGCTTGTTGAGATCGCCTTCAAGCTTCAGCGCATAGGCCACCGCACGGCCGTGATGCGGCTGGAAGCCCTGCGCGGGATCAACGCTGAAGGTGGTGATCAGCTCGGGCGTGTCATGCGCGACGGTCTCGATATCCATCCCGCCTTCGGTCGACACCACGAAGGCCACGCGTCCCGTGGTACGGTCGACCAGCAGCGACAAGTAGTATTCCTTGGCGATGTCGACGCCGTCGGTGATGTAGAGCCGGTTGACCTGCTTGCCCGCATCGCCCGTCTGAATCGTCACCAGCGTGTTGCCGAGCATGTCGCCTGCATGGGATTCGACTTCATCGAGGCTCTTGGCGAGGCGCACACCGCCCTTGGCGTCCGGACCGAGTTCCTTGAACTTGCCCTTGCCGCGCCCGCCGGCGTGGATCTGCGCCTTGACCACATAAAGCGGCCCCGGCAGCTGTTTGGCGGCCTCGACCGCTTCGGCGACGCTCAGCGCGGCATGTCCGGCGGGAATCGCGATCCCGTGCTGTGCGAGCAGTTCCTTGGCTTGATATTCATGGACGTTCATGGCGTATCGATCCCTTCAATACATATCCTGGGGAGAGGTCGTGTCGCGCGCGGCCTAAGCACGGATCGCCCCACTTGAAAAGTGGTCAGTGTGCCGCCAACACACCAGTCTTACATGATTGACCGGGCCCACCTTCAGCAGATTGTCCGCGAGGCGGGCCGGATCGCGCATTCGCGCTGGCCGGGGGGCGGTCATGCGCTGCACAGCTGGGACAAGACGCCGGGCAATCCGGTGAGCGAGGCGGACCTCGAAGTCGACCGCTTCCTCAAGCGCGAGTTGACCCGCCTGCTGCCCTCGGCCGCCTGGCTATCGGAGGAAACCGCCGACGACAAGGCGCGCACCGGCAGCGATCTCATCTGGCTGGTCGATCCGATCGACGGGACGCGCGATTTCGTGCGCGGGCGTGAAGGGTGGGCGGTGTCGGTCGCGCTGGTCTGCGGCGGGCGCCCGCTGATCGGGATGCTGGCCGCGCCGGCGCGGGACGAGGAATGGGTTGCGGTGGCAGGGCAGGGCGCAACGCTCAACGACGCGCCCATCCGCGCGAGCCAGCGTCAGCACTTTCCTGGAGCGCGTGTGCCGACCCAATCGTTGCCGCAGGACGATGCCGATCTGGTCACCGTAGAGCAGCCCAACTCGATCGCGCTCCGCATTGCGATGGTGGCCGACGACCGCGCCGATCTGGTCGCGACCCTGCGCTGGGGTTACGAGTGGGACATCGCCGCCGCCACCCTGATCGCGCGTGAGGCCGGGGCCGAGGTCACCGATGCCTTCGGCCGGCCGCTCGCCTACAACAAGCACGACCCGCGCGATTTCGGCGTGCTGGTGTGTTCCCCCGCGATCCACGGCGCTGCGGTCGAGCGGCTGGCCGCGCGCGCGAAGACGCTGCGCTAGGAACACAAGGCCTGCCAAGGCCGCCGTATCAAACGCAAACGGGCCGCCCCGAGGGGCGGCCAGCAAGTCCGACCGGCCGCCCTAAGCGACCGGACATAGCGAGGAAAACGCACGCCGTCCGGCATGCGCAAACCAAAACGCGCGAGGGAGGCACGAACGCGGATGCGTTCGTGCCTCGCAAACTACTCGCTACGCGCCGCAGCCACGTCTTCCTGGCTGATCGGGGTGATCTTGATCTCGACCCGGCGATTGAGCGGCTCGTTGACATTGTCGCCAGTCTTGACCCGCAGGTAATCATACTGCTCGCCGAAGCCCTGGGTGGCGATTCGCGCCCGCGAAACCCCGCGATTGGCGAGGTAATCGGCGACCGCCTGGGCGCGCTGTTCGGACAGGCGCTGGTTGGTGGCCGGCGAACCAGTGGTGTCGGTGAAGCCATAGACGTCGATCAGGCTGTTGGGATAGTTGATCAGGCTTTCGGCGACATTGTTGAGCGTATCGGTGAAGCCGGGATTGATCGAGGCCGAGCCGGTAGCGAAGGTCACGCCGTCGGGCAGGCGGACGAGGATCGCGTCCTGGTTGCCGATTTCCTCGACATCGACGCCGCTGCCGGCGGTCTGCTCCTTCAGTTCCTTGATCTGGTCGTCATACTGCTTGCCCAGCACGGCCCCTGCCGAACCGCCGATCCCTGCACCGATGATGCGCCCGGTATCGCCGCCGATCACACCGCCCAGCAGGTAGCCCAGCGTGCCGCCGAGACCCGTACCGATTGCGGTTCGGGAGATCTTCCGCTCCCCGGTATTGGGGTCGGTGACACAGGCGGTGGTGGTGCCGATCAGCGTCAGTGCAGCGGTGCCCGACATCAAAATACGCGAAAGTTTCATGTTTGTATTCCTCCCTCTAAAAGCACGGCGCTCATCGCATGAAGCTTTGACAGGCTCAAGGCCGATGCGCCGGGTTGGGGCTCTCTTGGTCCCGTTCATATTGCCCTTGGTTGAACGGGCGGGCCATGCGGCGGCAAGGTCCGGACAAGCGCTGGCTGGCGTCGCTGTGAATTTCTGCTAGCGCGAAGGGCGTGACCCCCTTTCCCTGGATCGATCTGTTCATCATCATCGGCCTCGTCGTGCTGAACGGCGTGTTCGCCATGTCCGAGCTCGCGATCGTTTCGGCCAAGACCAGCGCTCTGGAGGCGCGGGCCGAGGCGGGGTCGACCACCGCCCGCATCGCGCTCGCGTTGGCGGACAATCCCGGCAAGTTCCTGTCGACGGTGCAGATCGGCATCACGTTGATCGGGATCATCGCAGGCGCCTATTCTGGCGCGAGCCTTGGCGGGCCGGTCGGCGAGCGGATGGCGGGCCTGGGCGTGCCGCCGAAATATGCCGACGAGACCGGATTTGCGGTGGTGATCGCGTTGACCACCTATCTCAGTGTGGTGGTGGGCGAACTGGTGCCCAAGCAGCTGGCGCTGCGCAATGCGGTGCCGCTGGCGCTGATCATGGCGCGGCCGATGTCGATCCTGTCGCGGATTGCGGCGCCGCTGGTGTGGCTGCTCGATTCGAGCTCGGCGGCGATCATCCGTCTGTTCGGCATTCGCGCCAAGGGTGAGGCTTCGGTCACTGCCGAGGAATTGCAGATGATCTTTGCCGAGGCGACCCGGTCGGGCGTGATCGAGGCCGAGCAGCGCCAGATCCTGACCGGGGTCGTGCGGCTGGCCGAACGCCCGGTGCGCGAAATGATGACCCCGCGCACCGAAGTCGACTGGATCGAGGCCGATGCCGATCTGGCCGAGATCTGCCAGACCATCGACGAAAGTCCGCATTCGCTGCTGCCGGTGGCCGAAGGCTCGCCCGACACGATCCTGGGTGTGGTCAAGGCGCGCGAGGTGCTCGGCGCGCTGGTGGCGGGCAAGCCGGTGTCGATCCGGGCGATGATGCGGCGGATGGTGGTGGTGCCCGATCAGCTCGATGCGATGGACGCCTTGCGGGTGCTGCAGTCGGCCGAAGTGGCAATGGCGGCGGTAACCGACGAATACGGCCATTTCGAAGGAATCGTAACGCCGGTCGATCTCTTGACCGCGATCGTCGGCAATTTCGCCAGTGACAGCGACGATGGCGACCTGCCCACCGTGGTCGAGCGCGAAGATGGTTCTCTGCTGGTCTCGGGCTCGCTGTCGGCCGATGCGCTGGCCGACCGGCTGGGCCTCGACTATGGCGAGCACCGCGAATTCGGCACGGCGGCGGGTTACGTCCTGTCGGTGCTCAAGAAACTGCCGACCGAGGGGGAATATTTCACCGCACAGGGCTGGCGGTTCGAGGTGGTGGACATGGACGGCCGCCGGATCGACAAGCTGCTGGTGACCGAACTCGATGAGAATGCCGACTAAGGCGTAGGAATTGACTTCCGACTTTTCGTGGGAAGGCCAGACCGGTCGCGCAGCGACCGCAAGGCCGACCGGCCGCCCGCAGCGACCAAAGGGAGCGAGGATGCCGAACGCCGAACGGCGTTCGGAACATCAAAAATGGTCGCGCAGCGACCGCAAGGCCGACCGGCCGCCCGCAACGATCGAAGAGAGCGAGGATCGCACCCGCGGACGCGGGTGCGGACCATCAAGAGGGTATCACCGTCCGTGCGGCTGCGCCGTCGCCTTCGGGGGCGGCGATGATGTCACGGGTGACCCGGCCCTTGGCCACCGTATTGGTCGCGGTATCGCCCACCACGCTGCGGATGCTGGGGGCGGCGCTGCCGGCGCGGTCGAGCACGCTGGTTTCGATTGCGCTGCGCGCCGACGGCCCGCCGAACAGTGCCTCGAGCGCTTGCTCCGACGCTGCGCCCTCAGCCGGTCGCGGGGCTCCGGGGGCGGGCGGGGTGAGCGTGAAATCGGGCGGTACCACCAGCGGGGCCTGCCGCTGGACAGCGAATTCGTCAGGCCGGTCGCGGTTGAAAAGCCCGCCCGAGGAGCAGGCCGCCAACAGGGCGGTGGAGGATGCCAGCAGGATCGCCGGCTTGAGGCTGCGCATGGTCACTTCTCCGCAAGGACCTCGGCACTGTCGGCCGGGCCAGTCTGGTCGTCCTTGTCGCGCAGCAGCAGGCTGCGGGCAAGGATTATGACGACGCCGATGGTGATCGCGGCGTCGGCGATGTTGAAGATCAGGAAGGGGCGAAACGTCCCGATGTGCAAATCGGCATAGTCGATCACATAGCCGAGATCGTAGCGATCGCGGATATTGCCGATCGCCCCGCCGAGGATCAGCGCCAGGCCAAGTATCTCGCCCAGCGCTTTCTCGCGCATCAGCCACACAACCACCACCAGCGCAATCACTGCCGTCAGCAGCACCAGCAGCCAGCGCATCTCCATGTTGGTCGCCTGCAACATGCCGAGCGAGATGCCCTTGTTTTCCATGTAGGTGAGATCGAAGAACGGGAGCAGTTCGATCTGCCCGACCTCGCGCAGCCGCAGCGGGCCGACAACGTACCATTTCACCACTTGGTCGATGACCGCGATGAAAGCCGCGAGTGCCAAGCCGATCAGCCGGTTGCGGGTGAACAACCCGGTCATTGGGCAGGCTCCAGCTCGGCGACCACATCGGTGCAGCGCCCGCACAGCGCGTCGCTCTCTGCCACGTCAGGCAGGTGGCGCCAGCAGCGGTCGCATTTGGCGTGGGCGGTCTTGGTGACGGTCACGCTGTCTCCCTGCCCGCGCGTGACTGACGCGGTGATGAACAGTTCGGCAAGGCTCGCGTCGGTCACCCCTTCGGGCACGGCGGCAGCCGGGACCACAATGTCGGCTTCGAGGCTCGACCGGATGGTCTTGTCGCGCCGCAGCGGTTCGATCGCTTCGTTGACCTGATCACGCAATGCGCGCAGCTGCGCCCACTTGGCTGCATCGACCGGTACGCCCGGCACGGTGGGCCATTCGAGCAGGTGGACGCTGCCGCGTTGCCCGCCCTCGTCCGGCTCGCCGTCCTGCGGGTAGCGGGTTAGCCACACTTCTTCCGCCGTGAACACCAGCACCGGCGCGGCGTAGCGGACCAGCGCGTGGAACAGCAGGTCGAGCACGGTGCGATAGGCGTTGCGCGTCACGCTGTGCGGCCCGTCGCAATAGAGCGAATCCTTGCGGATATCGAAGTAGAAGGCGCTGAGGTCTTCGTTGCAGAAGTCCACGAGGAGCCGGGTGTAGAGGTTGAAGTCGTAGCTTTCCGCCGCCGCCTTCAGCTTGCTGTCCAGCTCTGCCAGCAGCGCGAGGATATAGACTTCCAGCTCCGGCAGCGCCCCGCCGTCGCTCATATCGCC
>DAIQNP010000154.1:0-6616 GCA_036788335.1 Erythrobacter sp. | reverse complement strand
CCGCCATGCTGGCCGAATGGTGCGGCGCGCGGAACGGGCGGGTGCGGCTGATGCGCCCGGCTTCCAGCGTCCCGGCAACCGATTGCACCATCGACACCTCCAGCGCCTCGGGCGGGGTCAGGTCGGGGAGGATGCCGGGGAGGCACGAGGCGAGCAGGCTCTTGCCCGAACCCGGCGGGCCGACCATCAGCAGGTTGTGCCCGCCAGCCGCCGCGATTTCGAGCGCGCGCTTGGCGGTTTCCTGTCCCTTGACCTGCTTGAGATCATTGCCCTTGGCCGCTTCGGCGACTTGCCCGCGCGCCGGTTCGGACAGCACCAGCGAGCCTTTCAGATGCCCCAGCAGGCTGACGAGATCGCGCGGGGCCAGCACCGGCACCCCGCTGGCCCACCGCGCTTCGGGGCCTTGCTCTGCCGGGCAGATGAGGCCCGCTCCGGTCTCGCTGGCATGAAGCGCGGCGATCAGCACGCCGGGGCTGGCGACCACCCGGCCATCGAGCGCCAGCTCGCCCACCGCGATCCAGTCGGTCAGCTGTTCGGCATCGGTCACGCCCATCGTCGCCAGCAGCGCCAGCGCGATCGGCAGGTCGTAATGCGACCCGTCCTTGGGCAGGTCGGCGGGCGCAAGGTTAACGGTGATCCGCTTGGGCGGCAGCGCCAACCCCATTGATGCGAGCGCCGACTGCACCCGTTCGCGGCTTTCGCTGACCGCCTTGTCGGGCAGGCCGACCACGGTAAAGCGCGGCAGGCCGGGGCCGATCTGGCACTGCACCTCGACGCTGCGCGCCTCCAGCCCGAGATAGGCCACCGTCCTGACCAGCGCGACCACCGTGCAACCCCCCTTTGCCCATGCCCTTGCGCCGTTTGTGCAGCGCGATGAGGGACTTGTCGAGAGTGGCCGCGCAGCCGCCGCGTGACGGCGCTGCCTCCGCACGACTACGCAGGCATTTCGAAAGCATAAATCTTGGCGAATTGGCAGGTGTCCGGGCGGCAAACTGCTGTCATGTTCCGCTGGTCCGCCCTGCTGATCGCTGCTGCCGCCCTGCTGCTGCCGGGCACGCCCGCCGTGGCGCAGGCCGGCTTCGGCCCAGGTTTCGGCGGCGCGCGGGTGGTGGCGAGCGAAAGCTGGGTCGAGGAATGGGATCCGGCCGCCCAGCGCTGGGTGCGGGTCGAGGATACGCCGTCCGATCTTCGCAACCAGCCCGCCGAACAGTTCCACACCACCACGACAACCCGTGCCGCCGGAGCCGTGACGGTCACCGAGACGATCATCGAATCGTCAGGCTTCACCGCGGCACCCTCTTATGGGTCATCCTTCGGGGCCGGTTCGGGGCAAGCGCAGTTCGGGCCGTTCCGGGTGCTCGACGACAAGCGCGCCGCGCTGGTCGGCGCGACCGATTCCGCCTCGCCGCGGGCCTTCGATGCGCTGATCGCCGCCTATCCCGGGATCGAACTGATCGAATTTCACGAAGCACCGGGTACCACCAATGATCTGGCCAACCTCGCGGTGGGTCGCCGTATCCGTGCGGCGGGGCTGGCGACCTTCGTCCCTGCTGGCGGATCGGTGCGGTCGGGCGCTGTCGAATTGTTTCTCGCCGGAACGCGGCAGAGCATGGATCGGGGTGCGGTGTTCGCGGTGCATTCCTGGCGCGACGAGGCCGGGCGCGAACCAGCCGACTTTGCCGAGGAAGCGCCCGAAAACCGGCTCTATCTCGATTACTATGTCGAAATGGGCATGACCCGCGCCGAGGCCCGCGCCTTCTACCGCATGACCAATTCGGTCCCCCACGCCAGCGCCTTGTGGCTAGATGCAGGGCAGATGAGCCACTGGCTGGCGCCGCAGCAGCCATCACCGGCCCGTTCGCGCGCAATGGCTCGGCCGGTCTGGCCGATCGCCGCGCTGATGGCGCAGCCGCTGGGTCTTTTCGGGTCGGAGCCGGAACTGGCAATCGTGCCCGGGGCGGCCCCCGAGCTGGCGGTCGTGCCGCAACTCGCCTATGCCGATCTGGCCGCCGTAACACTTGTGCGGCTTGACTCGGTGCACGCATTCCCATAAGCGCGCGCTCCTGATCACGGTTGCCGCAGGGCGACCTTGTGCCGGATGATAGGCGGGCTTTCCCCACCGATCCGACGGCCCCAGTTCTTCGAGGATGATATGAAGCGGACGTTCCAACCCAGCAATCTCGTGCGTGCCCGCCGTCATGGCTTTTTCGCACGCAAGGCGACCCCCGGTGGCCGCAAGGTGCTGCGCGCCCGCCGCAACCGCGGCCGCAAGAACCTCTGCGCGTGATTCGTTTTCGTACCCGCCTGCGCGGGTGCGATTTCCTCGCTCATGCGATCTGAAGATCGCGTCGCTCCGGGCGCGCGGTCGCGCTTGCGGGCTCCCCTTGGGAGCCCGTTCGCGTTCATGGCGAACTCATGATCTCGGTAATCACAAAACGCGCCGACTTTCTCGCGGCGAACAACGGCCTGCGCAATGCGCGGCCCGGTTTCGTGCTGCTGACCCGGCCCAATGACGGGCCCAGTGGCGGTCAGGGCATCCGCTTCGGCATCACCGTCACCAAGAAAATCGGCAACGCCGTGGTGCGCAACCGGATGAAGCGGCGGTTCCGCGAATTGCTGCGCGCCGCGCTGCCGATCCACGGCCTGCCCGATCACGATCACGTGCTGATCGGGCGCGCGGGCGGGGTGGAGCGCGATTTCCACCTGCTGGCCGACGAGCTGGCCAAAGCGCTCGAACGCGCGCGCGACGGACGCGGCGATCCGGCTGGCGGGCGGCGGCCCCGGCGTGGTAACCGGCGCTGAGATGAAGCGGGTCCTGATCCTTATCGCGCGCGGCTGGCAGCTCGGCCCTTCGCGCATTCTCCCGCCGAGTTGCCGCTATGCCCCGTCGTGCAGCCAGTACGCGATCGAGGCGATCGGCAAATACGGTGCGCTCAAGGGTGGATGGATGGCGACGAAGCGGCTAATGCGCTGCCACCCCTGGGGCGGGCACGGACATGATCCGGTCCCCTGAGGGCTGGATTCGGAACCGTTCTAACCCCATAATACACCTCGTCGCTTATACTTAGGGCATTGATTTGGACAACCAGCGCAACCTCCTGCTCGCCGTCGTGCTTTCCGGCCTGCTGATTCTCGGCTGGGACATGGGCATGCGGTATGTCTACCCCGAAGCATCGATTTCCGGCGCCGCGAGCGCGCCCGATACCGGCGCGGGCACCAGTGCGGCCGGAGCGCCGGGGACAACCACAGTGGCAGGCGACCTGGGCGGGGACGCACCGGCCGGGGCGCTGAAGGTGGACCTTACCGCCGCGCTCGCCAGCCCCGACCGGGTGGTGATCGACACGCCGCGTGTGGCCGGATCGATCAACCTTGTCGGTGCGCGGATCGACGACATCGTGCTCAAGGATTACCGCCAGACGGTCGACAAGGATTCCGGCCCCGTCCGCCTGTTCGCGCCCGAAGCGACCCCGGACCAGTATTTCGCCGAGTTCGGCTTCATCACCGGCGGGCAGCGCCAGCCTTCGACCGCACAGTGGCAGGCCGATGGCGAACGCCTGACGCCCGCCAGCCCGGTTACTCTGACCCGCACCGATGCCGCCGGGGTGAGCTACGCAATCCGCTTCGCGATCGACGACAATTACATGATCACCGCCACCCAGACCGCGACCAACGCGGGCACCGGCGCGGCGATCATCCAGCCTTTCGCGCTGATCAAGCGGACCAGTCGCAACGCCACGCCCGACGAATTCGTCGCCCATTCCGGCCCGGTCGGCGTCTTCGCCGGGACGCTGTGGGACCCGCATTCCTATGACGAACTGGCCGAGCTCGGCGGCGAAAATCCCGAGGGCATGCCCGCCTGGCTCGGCTTTGCCGATCGCTACTGGCTGTCGGCGCTGGTGCCGGGTGTCGGAACCGGTCGCCCCGAAATCGGCATGGCGGGCTTCCGCTCATTGGGCGGCGAACTGTTCCGCGCCGACGTGCTTTACAACGCGACCACGGTTCCGGCCGGCGGCACCATCACCGAGGCCACCCGGCTCTATGCCGGGGCCAAGGACAGTGTCATTCTCGACGCTTACGAAGACGGCGGCATCACCTATTTCGGCAAGGCGATCAGCTGGGGCTGGTTCGAAATTGTCGAAAAGCCGATCCTGTGGCTGCTGCGCACCCTGAACGGGCTGGTCGGCAATTTCGGCGTGGCGATCATCCTGCTGACCGTCATCATACGCGGGGTGATGTTCCCGATCGCGCAGCGGGGCTTTGCCTCGATGGCGTCGATGAAGGCGGTCCAACCCAAGATGAAAGAGATTCAGGAACGCCACAAGGACGACAAGCAGCGCCAGCAGCAGGAGATCATGAAGCTCTACAAGGAGGAGAAGGTCAATCCGCTGTCGGGCTGCCTGCCGATGCTGATCCAGATCCCGATCTTCTTTGCGCTCTACAAGGTGCTGGTGCTGGCGATCGAGATGCGGCACGAACCTTTTATCTCGTTCTGGATCAGGGACCTGTCCGCGCCCGATCCGTGGACCATCCTCAACCTGTTCGGCCTGCTGCCGTTCGAGGTGCCGGGCTTCCTCGGCATCGGGGTGCTGGCGGTGCTGCTGGGGATCACCATGTGGCTGACCTTCCGCCTCAACCCCACCGCGATGGACCCGGTGCAGAAGCAGATGTTCGCGATCATGCCGTGGATGCTGATGTTCGTGATGGCGCCGTTTGCTGCCGGGCTGCTGCTATACTGGGTGACCTCGAACATCCTGACCGTGGCGCAGCAGAGCTATCTCTACTCCAAGCATCCGCAGCTGAAAGCGGCGAGTGCGGCGATGGAGAAGGCGAAAACCTAAGTCCGTTCGCCCTGAGCTTGTCGAAGGGTCGTACTTTTCTTTTTCCGTCGCCCTCAAGTAAGTGCAGGGCTTCGACAGGCTCAGCCCGAACGGTATTTGTGGTATGGACGAACTTGAACAACACAATCGCGAGGAGGCGGCATCAAAGCTGTTCTCCGGGCCGGTCGACTTCCTGCTGTCCGCGCCGCAACTGCAATTCCTGCCCGAACCGCTGGTCCCGGAAATCGCCTTTTGCGGGCGCAGCAATGTCGGCAAGTCCTCGCTGCTCAACGCATTGACCGGGCGGCGGGCGATCGCGCGCGCTTCGGTGACGCCGGGGCGCACGCAGGAATTGAACTTCTTCGACATCGGCCGCCCGAAAGACCTGCCCGAGGACGCGGTCGGCCTGCCGCTGTTCCGGCTCGTCGACATGCCTGGCTACGGTTTCGCCAAGGCGCCGATCAAGGTGGTCGAGAAGTGGAAGGCGCTGGTGAACAGCTACTTGCGCGGTCGGGCGGTGCTGACCCGCACGCTGGTGCTGGTCGACAGCCGCCACGGTCTGAAAGAGGTCGACCGGGTGATGATGAAAATGCTCGATGAAGCCGCCGTCGGTTACCGCATCGTGCTGACCAAGACCGACAAGATCAAGGCAAGCGAACTCGAAGCGGTCGCTACAAAGACCGCAGCCGAGGCGAAGAAGCACATCGCCGCCTTCCCCGACATCCACCTGACCAGCGCGGAAAAAGGCATGGGCATCGCCGCCCTGCGCGCCGCCGTGATCGCCGACGCGCTGGGCGAGAGCTGGACGGGCTGAGGCACGAAGCCGCGCCCGCCCACCGTATCAGGGCATCGTGCGCAATGCGCGGAGGTGCTCCTCGACCACAGGCACCGCATCCTGCGCCACCTGCCGCAGCGGCAGGGGCAGGCCAGTCTCGGCAAAGCCCGAATGCAGCGCCAGCGCCATGTCATGCGCGCGCCGCTGCTGGGCAATGTAGGTGCGGTCGAAGGCTTCGCCCGCAGGTGCCCGGCGCAGTTCGGCCATCATGTCTTCCTGCATCGGCATCAGCTTGGGCTGATCCGGCGTCAGCCCGGCAGTGCGCGCGGCGTTGGTGACCTTGGCGGTGGTCTGGGTATGCTGCGCGATCATCTTGCGGGCGAATTGCTGGACCGTGCTGTTCTGCGACTTTTCCAGGGCGAGGCGCGAGGATTCGATTTCGTACAGATCGTTCGCCCCGGCCATCGCGACATATTCGCGCGAGGAGGAGGGCATGGCCGCGTTGGCCGTGCTGGCCGGCGTGTCTTCGGAGCCGAACATGCCGGTCCCGGCGCAGGCGGGCAGGACAATGGCAAGGGCGATCAGGGAAAGTGTCGTGCGCATGGGCAGCGATCCTGTGCAGGAGGAAACATGCGTCACTCTGCTCCCCTGCCGCCGCTCCGCCCACAAACTGGCCCACTATCGCGGAACGCTATCCTCGCTTGGGAAATGCAAGGGCACGGCCGCGTGGCGGCGTAGCGGTAAGACGGGCGGGCGATACGACAGTCAGGTCGTCGCAAACAGACGTTCCCCTGTCCGATGTTGCCCTGATCCCGCCGCAAGGGGCCTTGAGCGGTACGGCATCGCCAGCCAGTGAAAGCCCATGACTTACAGATATCAAGCCAGCCGACCGGCCACCCGCAAGGCGAACGAGGGCTTTGCTCATGCGGCGGCGATCTTCTTTCGCGGCTTTCTCGATGATCCGCGCATGGTCGCCTCGATCGTCCCGTCATCGCGGAGAACCATCGACGCCTTGCTGGAACGG
>DAIQNP010000153.1:0-6651 GCA_036788335.1 Erythrobacter sp. | reverse complement strand
CGCAGAAATTACCCCGCGGGGTGGAGAGCCGTCCACGACATCAGAAGCGGTCATAAAATGTGAGCACGCCGAGTGCCAAAAAGCCGACATGGCGTGCGCTGGTTCTTTATGGCGAGAATTGGGAGTGGAAACGGACTACGTTATCCAGCAGCTTAGGGGAAAAGATTACTCGCCATCTGCGCCAATCTCTTGAACGGCAGGAAGCGCTGCGGTTGTCGGCACACCCAAGTCGTACGTGACGGTCCAGCGACTACTAGGGTCATCGCTGAATTTGAGTCCACTTTCGGCCTCGCGTTTCGATACGGAACGGCTCACCCCGCAACCCTCGCGAGTACAATTCCAAGCATCTCCGCCGTTGCCCACGACGTTGACAGTGATCGTGTGGGCCGTTGGCATCAACGAACCAGCTGTTGTGATTGTGCCGGAGGAATGGCTCCAGGGAATGCGCATGGCATGGATGTTGCCGACCAATGCGAGGACAATTGCGTTCTCCTCTCTCGAGATATTTTGCCAAGCATTGGCCATAGCAGCGTCTCGCTGAAGGCCTTCCGGCGTCGCTCTCCCAATATCTGTGGCAACAACGCCTTCGATTGCTCCAGCCTGCTTCAGGCCGCGGAGTTCTTCGAACAAGCGAAGCATAGCAATACTGGTACGCCCGTCTTGAAATTCGTTTCGCCAATTGGGGAGGGCCAGGAACTCCCTTTGCGCTTCTACTCCACCATCCGATGCAAGAAAAAGATCAATTGCTGGTTGAAAATCCGATGAAAATTCAACCGCCACGATCACTGGTCGATTGGTACGCGTCGCTAAGCAAACAAGATTGCCAAATGCCTCCGGTGTTTCATTTGTACCATGAGTCTCACCCACGATGATCCAAGTAATATCATCTTGGAGCAACCGGCCCGCGCCGTCGACCGGTTTGCATGACAAGGCGTTTGCGGCAATCGCTGTAACGACCGAAAGTAGCATCAAGCGCCCCTCCCTTGGGCGTGATCAGCATATCGCCTAACCATACATACTGGCATTATGACTGCAACTGGGTCGTACTGGCATAGGGCTATCGACGTGAAAGCTTCGGCTTTCTCGGTCCTTGTTTCCAAAACCAGCCATTCGCCTTCCCACCCAACTTCGGTCATAAGCGAGGTCGGTTCGGGATCCCGAGAGCGGTATGTCGGCTTTAACCGTCTGGCTGCCGCAAGCCGACATGCAGGAATCGGCCCCTTCGCGGTTTGTAAGGGCTCGCTCGCTCGGATGGGGAAACGGAGGTTGAAAAGGTGAAGCGGGCCGATATCTTCCCGGCGTGGAACGCGTTCCCGGTCGCACGCTTCGCATTGCAACCGCCTTCATTGACGACGAAGCAGGGCGGCTGACCCCCGGCCGCTTCAGTCCTGCCGCCCGGCGCAGGACAGGCGGATCTCACTCCGCGCAAAGTCATAGGTCAATCGCGAGCAATGCGCGATCTGGTCGCGACCGATGCGCGTAAGGTAATCGGGCTTGCCGCGCCCCTTCCGGCGGCTGACAAGGATCTGGCCCGGCACAAAACGCGAGTCGTCCGCGTCCATTTCGCCCACGTTGCCTGGCTTGCCGTAATCTTCGACCCGCACCGCGAAGCGTTCGACGAGCAGGTCGCCCAGTTCGATCGGATAGGCGAGCCGCATCATCCGGGTAGGGCTCCTGATTGCGAAGGGCAGCACCGCCATGCCGTCCGAGCCGGGCTCGAAGCACCTTCCTGGACCAGAACGCATCGGTTCACCTCGTGTCCTGCAGGCGGCGCTTGCGCCTCGGCGGAAATGGGTGCCAAAGGGGTTCATGCGAGAGCAAAGAACCTGACCAAATGGAGGATCTGATGGGGAAGGTCATCCTGGTGGTGGAGGACGATTTCTTCATCGCGACCGATCTTTGCCGATCGCTCGAGACCGAAGGGGTCGAGGTGCTCGGCCCGGTCGGACGGATCGACGATGCACTGGGGCTGATTGCCCGGTCGGGCCACATCGACGGCGCGCTGGTCGATCTCAACCTGCATGGCGTCATGGCCTTCCCGGTGGCGGACGCGCTGACCGAACGCCGGGTGCCGTTCATGTTCGTGACCGGTTATGACGAGGCTGTTATCCCCGACCGCTACCGGCAGGTGCCGCACTACAACAAGCCGGTCGCGCTCAAATCGGTACGCGAGGTCCTGTTCGGCTGATTGGTGGCGAGCGCCATGCATGTTGGCGCTTTGGCTTGAAAACGGCTACCCACCCCGAAAGAGAGGAGCCCGAAGCCGTGCACAAGCGAACACCGGCGGGTTTTGAGAAAGCCCGTCACGAGGCGTCGATTGTCCGGATCCTGCTCGAAACGGCCGGAACCGTCGGCGAAGACTTCTTCCGCGAGGCGGCCCGGACCCTGGCCGACGTGCTCGATGTCCGCTGGGTCCTGTTCGGACAGTACCAGCCGGGCGACAAGGGCTCGGCCAAGACGATCGCGTTCTGGGACGGGGAGGCGATCGCGCAGAACCTGCGCCTGCCCTTGCCCAGTTCGGTCTGGGAACATCTGCTGAAAACCGGAGATTGCATCGTCCCGGCCAAGCTTCACAGCACCTTTCCCGGCGACAGCGCGGCAGGACCGATCCGGGCCGAAGGCTGTATCGGCACCTCGCTCAAGGCGTCCGACGGCACAGTGATCGGCTTCATCACGATCCTCGACGACAAGCCCATCCACAACCACGAGGCGATCCGCGAGGCGATCGGCCTGCTGGCCAGCCGGGCAGGTGCGGAGCTCGAACGGCTGATCGCCCGATCACTCAATGAACGGCTGGGCAAGATCGTCGAGGAATCGGTCAGCGAAGCCTATGCCTTTGCGGGCGACACCTTCCTGTTCGAAACGGTCAATCGCGGCGCCCGCGAGAACCTCGGCTATTCGATCGCCGAGTTGCGGACCATGACGCCGTGGGACCTGAAGCCTGCCTACAAAGAGCAGGAATTCCGCGCCTTCGTCGCACCGCTGCTGGCCGGCGAGGTCGAGAGCCTGCCGTTGGAGACCCGGCATCAGCGCAAGGACGGATCGCGCTACGACGTCAATGTGCGGATTCAGTACTTTCCCGAACCGGACAACCTGTTTTTCGCGTCGCTCAACGACGTCACGCATCAAAAGGAATCGGCCCGGCGCGAGCGGGTCCTCATCAACGAGATCAACCACCGATCGAAAAACCTGCTGAGCGTGGTCCAGGCTGTCGCGGCCCAGACCGCCGCGCGAAACCCCGCCGATTTCCCGCAGCGTCTGGAGCGGCGGCTGGCGGCGCTGGCGGCCAATCAGGATATCCTCGTCCACAACACCTGGCGCAGCATCCCGATGCGCAATCTGGTCAGGTCCCAGCTCGGTTTCTTGCGGCACCTGCTGGATGAGCGGATCCTGATGAAGGGGCCGAAACTGAGCCTTCAGGCGGAAACCGCTCAGGTGCTCGGCATGGCCATTCACGAACTCGCCACCAATGCGATCAAATATGGCGCTCTGGCCAATGAGATCGGCGTGGTGGAGATTGAATGGTCGCTTGACGACGACGCAAGCGTATTCTGCTTCGACTGGGCCGAGCGCGGCGGGCCTGCGGTCAGCGAGCCGGGCGCCAAGGGTTTCGGATCGACGATCATGATCGATCAGCCCCGCTATGCGCTGGACGCCGCAGTGGAGGCGCAGTTCGACCCCGCCGGGCTTCGCTTTGGCATCAAGGCGGCGGCTTCGGCGGTCCTCGACGACGGGCGCGACGAGGATTGCCCGGTGACGTGACTACCGTGCCTGATGACACGCCAGCCTTTCTTAACCACCTAAGCTATCCGATGCTCGCCCCATATCCACCGCATGCATTTGTCGCAAATGGCGCGGAGGACCGCCGTGCCTGATGACACGCCAGCCGTCTTTAACAACTTAGGCTATGCGATGCTCGCCGCGGATCCACCGCATGCAACTGTCGCAAACGGTGCGGAGGGCCGTTGCCCCTGTTGAAATGGCAGCCCTTTTCAACCCCTCATGCAATGCGATGCTCGCCGCGTATCCACCGCACCGTGCCCGACGAAGCGCGCATCACCACGCTTTCGGTCGTCAGGATCACCTCGCCGGTCGGCTTGCGGCGGCGCTTGACGCCGTCGAGCAAGGAACCCGAGGTCACCCCGGTCGCCGCGAAGATGCAGTCGCCCTTGGCGAGGTCTTCGAGCTTGTAGATGCGATTGAGGTCGGTGATCCCCCATTTGCGTGCACGGGCCTTCTCGTCCTCGTTGCGGAACAGCAGCCGACCGTTGAACTGCCCGCCGACGCAGCGCAGCGCGGCCGCCGCCAGCACGCCCTCGGGCGCGCCGCCCTGACCCATGTAGAGATCAATCGTGGTGTTCTCGTCGGTCACCGCGATCACCCCAGCCACATCGCCATCGCCGATCAGCACCACGCCGCAGCCGATCCCGCGCAGTTCGGCGATCAGTTCGGCATGGCGCGGGCGGTCGAGCACGCAGACATTGATCTCGGACGGTTTCACGCCCTTGGCTGCTGCCACCGCGGTCACGTTTTCGGTCGCGGATTTGGCAAGGTCGATGATACCTTCGGGGTAGCCGGGGCCGACCGCCAGCTTGTCCATATAGACATCGGGCGCATTCAGCAGGCAGCCTTCTTCCGCCGCCGCCAGCACCGCAAGCGCGTTCGGCCCGGCCTTGGCGGTGATGGTGGTGCCTTCGAGCGGGTCCAGCGCAATGTCGATCTTCGGGCCTTTGCCGATCCCGACCTTCTCGCCGATATAGAGCATCGGCGCTTCGTCGCGTTCGCCCTCGCCGATCACCACGGTGCCGTCCATGTAGAGAGTGTCGAACGCGCGGCGCATCGCTTCGACGGCGGCGGCATCGGCCGCCTTTTCGTCGCCGCGCCCGATCAATTGCGCCGCGGCGACCGCGGCGGCTTCGGTGACACGCACCATTTCGAGCACCAGCACGCGCTGGATCGCATTGTCGCCGTCGGCTTGCCTGCCTGCGAGGAGGTCGGTATCGTTGGAGGTGTTCATGCGCAATTCAGCCCCTGTTCGCTCTGGTTGGCGGCAATATCGGATCGCCCCGGCGCTTACGCTCAAGGAGACGGGTTTGTCGAGCACAGCCGCACCCGCCTTGCGCCATGCAACGCTCGTTCGGGCCGTTTCGGCGCTTGCCGTCGCGATTGTGTCTCCGTTTGCTGTGGCCGCGCAGGATGACACGGGTGCGACAGCCGCCGCACCGCCGCCGCCTTTGCCGGCCGCACCGCCCGAACCGCCGCCCGAACCGCCGCGCGAGCGGATCAACGTGCTGGTCACGGTGCCGCGCGGCGAGGTCAACCAGGCGCAGGTCCAGCAATGCGAGGATGCCGCCGACGCCGGCCAGATCAGCGGCGAGATCGTGGTGTGCCGGCAGGTGGGCGACGATGGCAGCAATTCCTTCAGCGGCAGCCGCGCCGACGCGCAAAAGCGTTATGCGCAGGAAACCGCCCTCAAGGGCGCACCGCGAGCGCCCGATTTCATTGTCGACTGCAACGACCAAGGCAATCCCTTCGGCTGTGTCGGCTTCGGCAAGGCGCCGCCCCCCGCTTATCTCGTGGACTTCGATGCCCTGCCGCAAGCCCCCGCCGGGTCCGACGCCGATCGCATCGCCCGCGGATTGCCGCCCCTGAACGAGGATCCCGAACTGTCCGAGGAACAGGAAAAGGCCCGGCGCGAGGCCGCCGGGATCAGGACCACGGTCCCCGCCCGGCCCACGAAGAAGAACTGAGGCGCGGGTGCTGCGGCCTGCGCTCACGCTGACGCTTCTGCTGGCAGCAGGTTCGATGTCGGGAGTCCCGGCCGCGCAGGAGCGGGTTCCGATCGATCTCGGCCCCGACGCGCCCGAAGCCGCCGCACCGCAGGTGATCGACATCCGCGCCCCTCCGCCACCACCCGAAGAGCCGACCCCGGCGATGATCCAGGAGTGCGAGGACCAGCAGGAAGCGGGCGTGGTTGCGGGCGAGATTGTGGTGTGCCGCAGGCTCGAGACCGACACCAGCCAGCTCTACAGCGGCAGCCGCCAGGCATGGCTGAAGCGCTATGGCGAGCGGACGCAGGGCGAGGGCACCATTCCGCCGCCCGACGTGGCGGGGGCGGGCATTTTTCGCGGGCCGGCGACCTTCGGCGGGATGTGTCTGATCGGGCCGTGTCCCGAACCGCCGCCGCTGATCATCGACGTCGAAGCGATCCCGCCGCCGCCCGCAGGCTCCGATGCCGAACGGGTCGCGCAAGGCCTGCTCCCGCTCGAAGACGACGCCGCGCCGGTCTCGGACGAGGCGCGGGCGCGGATCGAGGCGGAGCTGGGCTTGCCGGAGGTGGGGGAGGGGCCACCGCAAGATTAATGTGAGTTCCCGCGCAGGCGGGGACTCGCGACGGTTACAGCGGCAGGATCGGCAGCACCAGCGGCTCGCCGGTCAGGCTCTCGGAGCCTTCCAGCAAAGCCAGCGCGGCGGAGACGTTGGCCTCCTGCCCTTCATGCGTGACCATCGCCACCATGACTTCACCGTCGGCCTGCCCGCGGCCCTGCTGGATCAGGCTTTCGATCGAGACATGGCCGTCGCGCATCGCAGCGGTGATCTCGGCCAGCACGCCGGGGCGGTCCTTGACCATGAAACGCAGATAGGTGCGCT
>DAIQNP010000152.1:0-6727 GCA_036788335.1 Erythrobacter sp. | reverse complement strand
CGTTGTGGGCGAAAGCCCGTGGAAGTTCGAGTCTTCTCGACCGCACCAAACAGTCTGAATGCAGGTCAGTGAAAAACACACCCGGTGCACGGCATCGCCGGGTGAATTGCGCGATTCCGCAGGGCTTCTGGCACAGTTTTTTAAGGCCTAGTCTGCCATCGGCGATACGTGAAAGATACCGCCCGCCTCGACACGATCCGCAGCCTCGGGCTTGAAACCATCCCCGACCGGGATGTCTTTTCCCGCATCACCTCGCTGGCAGGCAGCATGCTGGGTTGCCCCATCGCGCTGCTTTCGATTGTCGAGGACGAACGCCAGTGGTTCCTCGGACGCACCGGCACGGCGCTGACCGAAACCCCGATAGACCGGTCGTTCTGCACGGTTTGCGTGGCGGAAGATCGGCCGCTGGTGATCGACGATGCGCGGGTGCATCCGCGCTTCGCCGCCACTGGGCTGGTTACCGGGCCACCGTTCATCCGGTCATATCTGGGTGTGCCGATCCGGTTGGAAAGCGGGCTGACGCTGGGCACATTATGCGCAATTTCGCCCGAATCCGGCGCATTCTGCGCCGAACAGATTGCGCCGCTGGCCATGCTGGCCGAGCTGGCCGAACAGGGCATCGCGCTGTATCTTCGCACGCGCGAACTCAGCCTTGCCAACGCCGCATTGGTGCAATCGAGCCAGATTTTCCGTCAGGCCGAACGCGCGGTCAACGTCGGCAGCTGGCGGGTCGATATCGCCACCAATCAGCTGCACTGGTCAGATCAGGTCTTTGCCATCACCGGACTTGAGCCTAGCCGCTCGATTCAAGTGACCGACGCGGTTGACCTCTATCATCCCGATGATCGTGCGATGGTCGGTGGTGCCCTGAAAGCCACGATCGACCGGGGCGAACCCTTCATGTTCGAAACCAGCATCCGCCGCCGCGATGGCGAACGCCGCCGCATCCGGGTGGTGGGTGAGCGGGTCGATGTCGACGGACGGGCCGATAGCGTGGCCGGGATCATCCTCGATTGCACCGATGAGCATCTGCGCAACGCGGCGCTGAAACGCGCGGCTGAACGCGACCGGCTGACCGGGCTTTACAACCGCGCCAGCTTCGATCGGCGTCTGGCGGCCGCGATGCAGCGGGTGGAAAGCGAGCCGGTCACGGTTGCGCTGCTGGATCTTGATGGGTTCAAGGATGTCAACGACACGCTCGGCCATCTGGTCGGCGACCGGGTGCTCGAAGCGATTGCCGGATTGCTCAAACTGCGCGTCGTCCCAGGTGTGTTTCTGGCGCGGTGGGGCGGCGATGAATTTGCGCTGCTGTTCCCACCATCGATGGCGCTGGACGATGTGACCGAGTTTCTTGATACGCTGCTGGCAGACCTGGGCGAAATCGCACCGCTCGGCAGCGCCTTGATCAAGATCGGGGCAACTTGCGGCGTGGCGCAGATGGCCACCGCCGCCAGCAGCGAGGAAATCATGCGCCGCGCCGATCTGGCGCTGTATCGCGGCAAGGAAATCGGGCGCGGGGCAGTGGTGTGCTGGGACCAGCAGATCGAAGCCCGCCAGAGCGAGCGGCAGCTGGCGATGGCGCGGCTCACCGGCGCGCTCAATGCAGACCGGGCCGTGGCGGCCTATCAGCCGATTGTGGAACTGGGCAGCGGCACGGTCTGCGCGGTCGAGGCCCTGCTGCGATTGCACGGTGATAGCGGCGCACTGATCGCGGCCAGCGAATTCTTCTCGGCGCTGCTCGATCCCGATTTGTCGCGCCGGGTTTCACGTGTGATGCTGGATCAGATCGTGACAGATGGGCCAGCGATCCTCGCTCGGTTCGGGCCGCAATGCCGGATCGGGTTGAACCTGTCCGAAGCCGACCTGCGCAGGGGCGATTTTGTCGATCATCTGATCAGCACGATCACCGCCAGCGCGCTGCGCCCTGCAAATATCACCATTGAAGTGACCGAAACCATGCTGCTGGATGCAGGCGGTCAGCTGCGCGCCTCGCTTGACCGGCTTGATGCCTGCGGCTTCACCATCTGTCTGGATGATTTCGGCACGGGGTTTTCCTCGCTCACGCACCTGCGCCAGTTCCCGATCCATACGGTGAAGATCGAACGCGATTTCATCGCCGGTATCGCAGAGGACCACCAGTCGCGGCTGATCATTCAGGCGATTGTCCAGATGGGGCACAGCCTGGGCCTGCAGGTGGTGGTCGAAGGGGTGGAGACCGAAGCGCAGGAGACGTTCCTGCGCGGGATCGGCTGCCGCTATGTGCAGGGCTATCTTTATGGCCGCCCGGCGTTGATTGCCGATTTGCGGGCACCTGACGACGTCAGCTGTGCGTCGCAGCGGCCCGCGCGGCGGCGGGCCTGAGCCGGGGATCAGGGGCTGATAGCGCTGTCCTGCGCGGGATCGCCGGCGGTGAAGATGAAGGTCGTGACCTCAGCGCCGCGCCCGATATTGACCCGGTTTTCCTGCCGCGCCCAGACATTTGTCAGGATTTGCGAGTTGACCCGCACGGTTGCGCCTGCATCCGGCGCGGGGGATTCCTGATAGACATAGAGGCTGCCGCCAATGATCTCGCTGCCGACATAGCCCGGCATGACCGGCTCGCCATCGACCTCCAGCAGAAACCGCCGCGTGACATAGCGCGCGAAGGCTTCGCGGCTGTCGGCGCTGCCGACGATGTCCGCCACCTGCGCGCCTTGCGCCTTGAGCGCGTGTTCGGCGTCGTGAACCGGCACCTGATGCACCAGTTCCAGCATGCCGGTGCGCGGATTGATCGTGACCGTGCTGATCGCAGTTTTCTGTTGATGCGCCGCTGCCGGGGTCGCCAACGGGGCGACTAGCAACAACGCAATCAGCATCAGCGCCCGGCGGATCACTTCTTGTTCTTCTCCGGTTCGGCCCCTGCGGCTTCGCCCATCAGATCGCGGCTGACGCGCGACTTGCTGGCTTCATCCTTGAACGCTTCGATCCGGCTGGGGATGATCCGGCGCGGATAGTGGTTGTTTTCAATATCGGCATCTCCGGTTTCCCATTCGGGATCGACCACCACCTGCACCAGTTCCTTGCCCTTGGGGAAGACCAGCAGCTTGGCCACTTCGCGCGCGTTGCGGCGCCAGATTTCCGCCGGGATCATCATCTTTTCGGTCTTGCCGTCCTTGAACGTCAGGCCAAGGATGATCGGCATGACAAGGCCGCCCTTGTTGCTGAAGTTGAGGACGTAGTAATTCGCGTCCTCTTTCACCGCCCGGTCAAACGCGGTGCGTTCCCACGGTTCCAGCCCTTCGAGGAAATCGGTGTAGCCCTTGCGATCCTTGGGTACGACGGTGAACTGGTCGTTTGTGTCGTAGAAATCGGTCACGCCGGGGTTTTCCAGCACCCAGATCGGCAGGCGCTGTTCGCGATTGAGGCGGTTGCCGATCACTTCCGGCTCGTCCGCGCGCTCCTTGCGGCGGCGGGGCAGGTCGATGTCGGGGTTTTTGGTGTCGATGTTTAGGCGGTAGATCGAATCCAGCGAAATATCGACATGATCGGTAGTGTAGAACCACCCGCGCCAGAACCAGTCGAGATCTGTGCCCGATGCCTCTTCGATGGTGCGGAAGAAATCCGCCGGCGTGGGCCGCTTGAACTTCCAGCGGCGGGCATATTCTTTCAGCGCGAAATCGAACCGCTCGCGCCCGATAATGGTATCGCGCAGCAGGTGATAGGCCGCCGACGGCTTGCCATAGGCGTTCGCGCCCAGATTGGTGACCGAATCCGAATGCGTCATGATCGGTTCCTGCTGGCTCGACACCATGTAGCTGATCATGTCGCGCGGCAGGCTGCGGGTCCACGGCATGTCGGGATCCCATTCGTAACCCGCGACAGAATCGAGGAAGGAATTCAGCCCTTCGTCCATCCACGTCCATTGCCGTTCATCCGAATTGACCGTCATCGGGAAGTAGATGTGGCCGATTTCGTGGATCACCACGCCGACCAGAAACACCTTTTCCGCCTCGGAATAGGTGCGGCTGCCATCCTTGTTCAGGTTGGTGCGCGGGCCGTTGAAGGTGATCATCGGATATTCCATCCCGCCGACCGGCCCGTTGACCGACTGCGCGGTGGGATAGGGATAATCAAAGCTGAAGCGCGAATAGACCTTCATGGTGTGAACCACCGCGGCAGTCGAATATTTGCGCCACAGATCGCCGCCTTCCTTGGGCCAGAAGCTCATGGCGAGCACGGTTTCATGTTCTGCACCGGGCTGCTTGTGGCCTTGCGCGTCCCACATGAATTTGCGGCTGGAAGCCCACGCGAAATCGCGCACATTCTGGGCCGAAAACTGCCAGGTCTTGCGCCCGCGCGGATTGCCCGCTTCGGCGGCGGCGGCTTCGGCCGGGGTGACGATGAACATCGGCGCATCGGCATTCTTGGCCGCTTCCAAACGCTGGCGCTGGGCGGCGGTCAGCACCGCATCCGGGTTCTGCAGCACCCCGGTGGAGGCAACGATGTGATCGTCGGGCACGGTCATTTCGACATCGTAATCGCCGAATTCCAGCGTGAATTCGCCGCGCCCCAGAAATTCCTTGTTGTGCCACCCTTCGTAATCCGAATAGGCGACCAGCCGCGGAAACCACTGCGCGAGCAGAAAGATATCGTTCCCGCCCTTGCGCGGATCATCGGGGAAATGTTCGTAGCCTGACCGCGCGACCACCGCGTCTTCTTCGACGATGTTGAACGCCCATTCGATTGTGTATTCGGTGCTCGCCCCCGGCGCGAGCGGTTCGGGCAGATCAATCCGCATCAGCGTGCCGACGATGGTATGCGGCAGATCGGCCCCGGCCAGCGTCTTCACCGCGCCGATGTCATAACCATAGCTGTTATCGGCCATTGCCTGCTGGCGGCGCAGTTCGCCCATCGAAAGTTTGGTCGGCTCGTTCGCCGACCCCAGCGTCACCTTCGGCCCACGCCGTCCGGCCCCGCCAAAGGCGTCGGTCAATTCCGCCATCGAATCGGTGCGGAAGATGTTCTGATCCAGCTGCATCCACAGCCACGGCAGGCTATCGGGGGAATTGTTGGTATAACGGATCGTCGCACGCGCGGTGATGCGGCGACGCGGCTCGTCAAGTTCGGCGGTGATTTTGTAATCGACCTGCTGCTGCCAGTATTCATGCCCCGGCGCGCCGCTGGCGTTGCGATAGGTATTGGGATCGGGCAGCACTTCGTCGAGCTGGCGGAACTTGTCTTCGAAATCGCCCTTGGTCTGCTGAATACCCTGCGCGTTGACAGGCGCGTGGGCGGGGATGGCAAACAGCAGAGCGGCGACAAACAGCACGAAACGCAAGAGCGATCTCCGGGGGGATGTGACAGATCAATGGCGCAAGGAGAGAGCGCAAAAGTGCCGGGGGCGCAAGGGGGTATCCGGCCCATCACGGCAATTTTGTTTCGCATATGGCATCCGGAACACTTTGCCCCTATCCGATCCCGCGATGACCGAACCCACCTGGCACGCCCTGCACGAAGCCGCCTGCGCGCGCGGGGAATCGACCTATCGCGATCCCGATACCGGCTACACGGTATTCACCCGCGTGGCGCATCTGGCGCGCGGCAAATGCTGCGGATCGGCCTGCCGCCACTGCCCCTATGGGCATGAGGCGGTGCCTGCTGGCCGCTGACACTTGCCAAGCGGTGCGCACAAAGGAATAGGCGAAACCCAAGGAGAACCCGCCCATGAAAACCCGCGCCGCCGTTGCCTTTGCCGCCAAACAACCGCTCGAAATCGTCGAGCTTGACCTTGAAGGCCCCAAGGCTGGCGAGGTGCTGGTCGAAATCATGGCGACCGGGATTTGCCACACCGATGCCTACACGCTCGACGGGTTCGACAGCGAGGGCATCTTCCCTTCCGTGCTCGGCCATGAAGGCGCAGGGATCGTGCGCGAAGTGGGCCCCGGCGTGACCAGCGTGAAGCCCGGCGATCACGTTATCCCGCTCTACACGCCTGAATGCCGCCAGTGTAAATCGTGCCTCAGCGGCAAGACCAACCTGTGCACCGCGATCCGCACGACGCAGGGCAAGGGATTGATGCCCGATGGCACCACGCGGTTCAGTTACAAGGGCCAGCCGATCTATCACTATATGGGCTGTTCCACGTTCAGCAATTTCACCGTCCTGCCCGAAATCGCAGTCGCCAAAATCCGCGAGGACGCACCGTTCCAGTCAGCTTGCTATATCGGTTGCGGGGTCACCACCGGGGTGGGCGCGGTGACCAATACTGCCAAGGTGCAGGTGGGTGACAATGTCGTGGTGTTCGGCCTTGGCGGGATTGGCCTTAATGTGATTCAGGGCGCGCGAATGGCCGGGGCGAACCTGATTATCGGGGTCGATATCAACCCGGCGCGTGAGGAATGGGGGCGCCAATTCGGCATGACCCACTTCCTCAATTCCAAGGGGCTGAGCCGCGAGGAGACCGTCGCCAAGATCGTGGAAATGACCGATGGCGGGGCGGATTACACCTTCGATGCCACCGGCAACACCGAAGTGATGCGCACCGCGCTGGAAGCCTGCCACCGCGGCTGGGGCACCAGCATCATCATCGGCGTGGCCGAAGCGGGCAAGGAAATCGCCACCCGCCCGTTTCAGCTCGTTACCGGGCGCAACTGGCGCGGCACCGCGTTCGGCGGGGCCAAGGGCCGCACCGATGTGCCCAAGATCGTCGACATGTACATGACCGGCAAGATCCAGATCGACCCGATGA
>DAIQNP010000151.1:5326-6776 GCA_036788335.1 Erythrobacter sp. | reverse complement strand
ATGCGCAATATGCGACCTCGCGCAAGCAGAACCTCGACTTCAGTGTCTTCGGTTCGTCCTTCGCCGATCAGGAGCTCGATATTTCGGGCGATCTGCCGTCGATCACCCCGCGCAAGCCGCAGTTCCTCGGCTACACTTGGTCGACCCCCGGTGCGGATCTCGCCAATGCAACCGACGCGGAATACTTCCAGGATCCTCGCTTCCAGTTCTGGCGCGCGGCGATGGATCATATCGAAGACAGCGAGGGCGAGCAGTTCGCCTTTCAGGGCGATGTTACCTATGAATTGAGCGACACCGCCTTCCTGCGCCGTGCCAAGTTCGGCGCACGCTATCAGGATCGCGACCAGACAGTACGTTTCACCACCTACAATTGGGGTATGCTGAGCGAAGTGTGGTCGGGCCAGCGTCCGGTCAACTTTGCCGATACGCCGCAACTGGCTGAACGCTACAACTTCCCCAACTTCTTCCGCGGTCGGACGGATGGACCTCCGGGTGCGTTCTATTACAACGGCGACTTGACCGAAGATTACCAGGGTGCGGTTGCCGACTTCCAGGGCATTCAGGATGCCGCGCGTGATCTGGGTGCAAGCCCGACCTGGGTCCCGCTCGCGGCGCGCCAGAATGCGATCGGTGGGACGCCCTTCCTGCCGGAAGAGATCCAGCCGATTTCGCAGCAGGATTCGGCGGCCTATGCGCAGCTCGAATTCGGCAGCGATGAGATGTTCGGATCGGTCCGGATGTCCGGCAATATCGGTCTTCGCTATGTGAATACCCGGATCCGCTCGCAAGGTTCGATCGGGGTGCCGAGCCAACAGGCCTTGGGCATTCTCGATCCGTTCTTCAACGTGGAAGACCCGGTGACGGGTGACATCATCACGCCGGGCCGCTGCGAAGTGGGTGTTCCTGATGGTGCGCCTCCGGGAACGCCACCGACAACGCCTGGCGGGGTCTGCAATCTTGGGCCCGATGGCTATGCCCTGCTGCAGGACTTTGCCGGCGACGGAATTACCGCGCTCGACGTAGCCAACGTCAATTACGATTTCTGGCTGCCGAGTTTCAACCTCAAGCTGGGGCTGAGCGACGATCTGATCCTGCGTTTTGCCGGTTCGCGAGTGCTGACCCGTCCCGACAATGCCAATATCCGCAACTTCCTGAACGTCGGGCTTGAAGGCAGCGAGTTGGTTGCACAGGCGGGTAATCCGGCGCTGCTTCCTGCGACAGCATGGCAGTTCGATGCCAGCTTGGAATGGTATTTCGCCGCTGTTGGATCGCTCACTTTCAATGCGTTCTACAAGGACATTAATAACTTCTTCTTCCAGAACGTGTTCACGCGGGATATCACCAGCAATGGTCAGACCCGTGAAGTGCTGGTGCGTGGTCCTGACAACTTCGACCAGAACGGCAAGATCAAGGGCTTCGAGCTCGCCTATCAGCAGACCTATGACTTCCT
>DAIQNP010000151.1:0-5316 GCA_036788335.1 Erythrobacter sp. | reverse complement strand
AAATCTGTGCCATTGGTGCTGACGGGGGACATGACTTCCTCCCCGGGTTCCTGAATGGGCTTGGGGTGCAGGCCAACTACACCTTCATCGACAGCAGCGGTTTGCCGAACAGCTTCCTCAATGCCGGTGATCCTGCGAACGTTTCGACCGTCCAACCGGGGAATCTGCCGCTTGAACAGTTGTCGAAGCACAACGTCAACGCGACGGTGTTCTACGAAAAGGGACCAATCTCGTTGCGAACGGCCTACAACTGGCGGTCGCGGTTCCTGCTGACGGCGGCGGACGTGATCTTCCCGTTCTTCTCGATCTTCAACGAGTCGACCGGACAGTTCGATGCGTCAGCGTTCGTGGCAGTTACCAAGGACATTCGCGTCGGTGTGCAGGGTGTTAACTTGCTCGACGAAGTGACCCGGACGACCCAGGCCTTCACCGGCGATCCCAATCAGTTGGCGCCGCGTTCGTTCTTCATGAACGACCGCCGCTTCTCCTTCATCGTCCGCGCCAACTTCTAGGTCGGTCGCGAGACTCAAGGGCTCCACAAGGAAAGGCCCCCCGGTTCGCGCCGGGGGGCCTTTTTGGGTTGGGTAACGCAAGGGCGGGGGCGGCATCGGCGCGGGGCGGGCGCAAAAAAAGGCCCGAGGCAGCGCCCCGGGCCTTGAGGAAGCACTGCTGTCGGGGTTCAGGCTACGGCAGCGCTCATGACATCGGCAAGCGCATCACGCATCGGCTTGGCGCGGTACTGGCTGTCATAGGGGGTGCCGCGCACTTCAAGACCATCGGCGCGCCTGGCCGGATCGAAGCCCTGCAACCAGTTGAAGCGATCAACCATGCCCCAGGCGAGCACGTCATCGAGGTGGTCGCTGTAATCGAACATCAGGTCGAAATAGCGCCGCGTGAAGTCGGCAACCTTCTCGTCGCGCAGGGCGATATCGCCGGGCAGCGCCTTGTCCTTGACGTCGAACTCGGTGATCAGCAGGCGGTAACCCATGCCGGTGACCTCATCGAGAAAGCGCCGCCATTCGCGCTCGGCAAAGGGGCCGACGCCGGTGGCAGGGTCGATCGTGAACATCTCGATATGCGACTGGATGCCGAGCGCATCGACCGGAGTGCCGCGCTTCCTGAAGCCTTCGAGCAGGCGCAGCACGTCCGCGACGTGTTCGCTGTGCTGGGGTTCCCAGCTCATGTAGTCGTTATAGACCAATTGTGCATCCGGCAGTTCGGCGCGCGCGGTGTTGAAGGCAAGATCGAGCACCGCTTCGGGACTGCCCATCGCCCGGCTCATGCTGGTTTCGATCGGCGCGTTGCGATCATGGTCGATCGCTTCGTTGACCACGTCATAGCTGGTGATCACCCCCTTGTAGCGGCGGGTGACGGTCTGGATGTGCTCGGTCAGAAGCCGCTCGGCTTCGGCGACCGGATTGGCACCGTAGTCGTAGGTGTTGAGCCAGTTCGGGAACCACTGCGGCCGGTGCCACAGCAGCGTGTGGCCGCGCACGGCAAGGTCGTTCTGCTGCGCCCAGCGGACGATCTCGTCCATCCGGTCGAAGGTGTAAGTCTTGGGATCCGGGCGCAGGGCCTGCCACTTCATCTCGTTTTCAGCGACCACAATGCCGCATTCGCCCTTGACGATGGCGGTATAGGCCGGGTTCTGGACCGACCCGGCTTCGGTGCGGTTGGGGGTCGAGGCGATGGCGCTGCCGAACCGCCGTCCGCCGCGTGCGGCGATGGCATTGAGGCCGGGCTGGGGCACGCTGGCCAAGCCGGGCGCGGCCGGTCCGGCTCCGCCAGCGACAGGTGCCGGGCCAGCCGTACCTGCTGCCCCGCAGCCCACCAGCGGAAGGGCGGCCATCCCGGTCAGTGCGGCGCGGCGGGACAGTTCGAAATTGCTGTTCATGTCAGATGATCTCCACTTCGCTGGAAGCGAGGTTGGTGGAATTGTTGCCGGCCGAGAGACGGACCGGGCCGGGCTCGTTGGTTTCTTCAAGCTTCGCGTCCCAGATTGCGAGCGCGCGCGGGGCGATGGTGAAGCTGATCTTGCGGCTTTCGCCGGGGAGGAGCGTGACCCGCTCAAAGCCCTTCAATTCGAGCACCGGGCGGCTGACCGACAGTTCGGTGCGGGTGATGTAGAGCTGCACCACCTCGTCGCCTGTGCGGCTGCCGGTGTTGGTGACAGTCACCTCGGCCATGATCGCTTCATCGCGGGCATAGCGCGTCTTGCTCGGGCGCGGGGCGGAGATGGCGAAGCTGGTGTAGCTAAGGCCATGTCCGAAGGGGAACAGTGGGGCCTTGTCGTCGAACAGGTAGCCGCGCCGCGCGCTCGGCTTGTGGTTATAGAAGTAGGGGACCTGTCCGGCATTGCGGATGACCGTGACCGGCAGCTTGGCACCGGGGTTGACGATACCCAGCAGCGCTTCGGCCACGGCGATGCCGCCTTCCTGCCCCGGATACCAGCATTCGAGGATGGCGTCGGCCTTCTCCACCACATTGGGCCAGCTCGGCGGGCGGCCGTTGTAAGCAGCGACGATCAGCGGCTTGCCCAGCGCGGCGAGCGCATCGACCAGATCGTTCTGTTCGCCGAGGATGTCGATGCTGGTGCGGTCGCCCAAGTGGTTCTTGGCGAAGCCTTCGCGGCTTGTCTGTTCGGTATCACCGATGGCGAGGATGATGGTGTCGGCGGACTTGGCCACCTCCACCGCCTCGGCGATCAGGCGCAGGTTTTCGGCCCGATCGGCCAGCGTGATGAGATCGGCCGAACGGTCCTCGCTGGTGGTGATGAACACACCTTGCGCGGTTACGAAATCAGCATCGGGCGCGACGGCGCGCAGGCCTTCGATCAGGCTTATCGCCTGCTTGGGGACGCTTGAATAGCCGCCCAGCCGGGCGATGGCATGGTTCGGCCCGATCACCGCAACCCGGCCCATCTTGGTGCGGTCCAGGGGCAGGGCATTGTCGCGGTTGGTCAGCAGGCAGACACCCTTGCGCGCGGCTTCCAGCGCCAGCGCGCGGGCTTCGGCGTTGCCGGTGATGCTTTCGGCCAGCGCTGCATCGCCGTAAGGGTTCTCGAACAGCCCGCAGCGGAACTTGAACGCCAGCATCCGCGCGCAGGCGATATCGATCAGAGCTGCGGGAATGCGGCCCGCCTGCACCGCTTCGGTGAGGGTTTCGAAAGCCATGCCTTCGGGCAACTCGCTGTCGACCCCGGCAAGCAGCGCCTGATGCGCCGCGTCCTCCAGATCGCGCGCGACATGGTGCAGCGTGGCGAGTTCGTGCACGCCGCCGTAATCGCTGGCAATGATGCCGTCGAAGCCCCACTCGCCGCGCAGCACGTCACCCAGCAGCCAGACATTGGCATGGCTCGGCACGCCGTCGATCTCGTTATAGCTCGGCATCACGGCGCCAATCGAGGTGCGCTCGACCACTTCGCGGAACGGGGGGAAGAAGTTTTCGCGCAGCTCGCGTTCGGACAACTGCGCAGGCGCAACGTTGTTGCCGCTTTCGGGCTGGCCGTGGCCGGTCATGTGCTTGAGCGTGGCGAAGACCTTGCCTTCGGCCAGCTTTTCGAACTTGCCCGGACCTTGCAGGCCTTCGACTGCGGCGACGCCCATTTCCGCGCAGAGATAGGGATCTTCGCCCCAGGTTTCCTCGATCCGGCCCCAGCGCGGATCGCGCACGATGTCGACCACCGGGCTGAGCACCAGCGGCACGCCGCGGGCGCGCACTTCGCGTGCCGTTACCGACTGGACGCGGCGCATCAGGTCGACATCGAAACTGCCCGCCAGCGCAATCGCCTGCGGGAACATCGTCGCCTCGGTCGCCATGTAACCGTGGAGCGATTCCTCATGCAGCAACACCGGAATGCCGAGCCGGGTGTCCTCCAGCGCCCAGCGTTGCAGCGCATTGATGAAGGCGACCGTCTCGGCCGGGGTGCGCCAGCGTGCCGCCGTGCCGCCGGCCGCGCCGCTGATGCCGGGCACGCCGCGCTTGTCACTCGGGCGGGTGATGTGGCCGATATTGTCGGGGAAGGCGGCGCTGGCCTTGGTGGGATTGAAGGCGAGGTCGTCGATCATGTCGCCCTTGCCCTGCCAAGCGGTGCGGATCTGGGCGACCTTCTCTTCCAGCGTCATCCGCGCCATCAGGTCCGCGACCCGCAGCGGGATCGGGGCTGCGGCGTCCTTGTACACCGTGGCCCCTTGCGCGAACGCCATCGGAGCCGCCGCCACCGCCATCACGGTAAGGCTGCCCCCGCCCAGCAGGGCGAGCGCGCGGCGACGGTCGACGCTCATTGCGACACCGTCAGTGTGACGCTCTGGACCTCCTCGGAGTTCGGGCCGACCATGATGGTGAAGTCGCCCGGTTCGGTGACTTGCTCCATGTCGGTGTTCCACAGCATGAAGGCGCGCGGTTCGATGGTGACGGTGACATCGCGAGCCTCGCCCGGCTGGAGCGTGACGCGCTGGAACCCGACCAACTCCTTCACCGGGCGCGTAACCGAGCTGATTTCGTCGCGCAGATAGACCTGCACCACTTCGTCGCCTGCCATTGTGCCGGTGTTGGTGACACGCACCTGCACATTGACGCCCTCACCAGCCGTGATGGTGTCCGAGGACAGCACCGGCGCATCCAGCGTGAAGGTGGTGTAGGACAATCCGTGGCCGAACGGATAGAGCGGAGTCACCTCGTCGAACAGGTAACCGCGCCGCGCGCTCGGCTTGTGGTTGTAGAACATCGGCAATTGCCCGACATTGCGCGCAACCGTGACGGGCATCTTGCCGCCGGGGTTGACCGTGCCGAACAGCGCATCGGCAATCGCCGTGCCCTGCTGTTCGCCTGCATACCAGGTTTCGAGGATCGCGTCGGCTTCGGCAGCAACGGTCAGGTAGCTGGGCGGGCGGCCGTTGACGAGCACCGCGACCACCGGCTTGCCGAGCGCCTTCAGCGCCAGAAACAGCTCGTTTTGCTCGCCGACCAGGTCGAGGCTGGTGCGGTCGCCGAGGTGGCCTGCGGCCCAGCCTTCGCGGCTGGTCTTCTCGGTATCGCCGATGAACAGCACGATGGTGTCAGCGGTCTTAGCGACTTCGACCGCTTCGGCGATGCGGCGCAGGTTTTCCTCGCGGTCCCCGAGTTCGACCGGGTCATCCCACCAGT
Organism: Erythrobacter sp.; assembly: GCA_036788335.1. Lineage (GTDB taxonomy): Bacteria > Pseudomonadota > Alphaproteobacteria > Sphingomonadales > Sphingomonadaceae > Erythrobacter. The sequence goes on along the minus strand of DAIQNP010000151.1, from coordinate 171 downwards.
CGCTGTCGCCCTTAACGATTTCGACGCCCATCGCATGGACGATATTGGCGCGGTCACCTGCTGCTGCGCGGATGCCGTCGAGCGGGGTGACGCTGGCGCGTGGTTCGCCGTAATAGCCGCCCAGCCGCGCGACATCGGCATTGGGGCCGATCACCGCGATGGTCGGCTTCT
>DAIQNP010000150.1:0-6783 GCA_036788335.1 Erythrobacter sp. | reverse complement strand
CCGACCGATGCGCCGATCACGCAGCGCCCCTCGTCGAGCGAGAACGGCTGACGCAGCATGGCGATGATCTTCAGCGCCACGTCGGCCAGCACGCCGCGATCGTCGACATCGGGCAGAATTACCTGAAATTCGTCCCCACCCAACCGGCCGATTTCGCAGTCTCGGTCGATCGCGCGGGTCATCCGCGCCGCGACCTGCTTGAGCAACGCGTCCCCGGCTGCATGGCCGAGCGTGTCGTTGACATGCTTGAAGCGGTCGAGATCGATCATCAGCACCGCACAATTGCGCCGCGCCGCACGAAAGGCGGTGAGCGTGGCTTCGAGCTGCTGGGCCATTCGGTGCCGGTTGGCGAGCCCGGTGAGCGAATCGAACCGCGCAAGCCGCGCCGTCTCCTCTTCGCGGTGGTATTCTTCTGTGATGTCCGAGCCGGTGCCGCGAAAGCCGGTGAAGCGGCCCTGTTCGGCGGCCACGGGTTGGCCCGCGAGCCGAAACACCGGCCCATCGGGGCGGCGGGCGGCGCGCACCGCAAGTCCGGTGAAGCCCTTGTGCGCCCCCAGCATCAGCGCCAGCGATTTGCCGCGCTCCCCTTCCTCGGCGGCAACGAAGATGCCCGACAGCGGCTGCCCCAGAAGCGCGTCGAGCGGCAGTCCCAGCCGGTCGGCCAGCGCCGCCGAGACATAGGTGAGATGGCCGGCCGCATCGCTCGCCCAGAACCAGCCCAGCCCCGATTGTTCCAGATCATCAAGCATGACGAGCCGCTCGTCATCGGAAAGCGCGCAAGCAGGATCGCTGCGCCGTTGGCGGGCGCCGATGCCTGATTTCGATGACCAGAGATCCTTGAGGGACACCCCTTCGATCCTTTTTCGGCAACCGGCAGCCGGTCCGTAACCGCTCGCGGCCCTTGCACATGCATTTGATCCTGCCGGGCCTCTCCACGGGGTAAAGCCGTTTGGTTAGCTTTGCCTTAATCGGCCCGACTTGCGCAGGGCATGTCACCAGCCAGAGGATGAGTTGCCCTGTTCATGGCGGCCGCGCAGGACGGCAAGCGTGCCGTCGGCGCGGCGGCGAAGCGGCGCATGGAATTCGATCCCTACCCGGTTCTCCCGTGACCAGCGGACCTGAGCGGTCACCGAGCGGTCGGCGCTGAATTCGATCCGGATCGCGCTGCCGGCGGGCATGTTCCACAGGCCCTCGATCATCGCCCCGCCATCCGAAATGTTGCGCAGCGTCGCGGTCAGGCGGTTGCCGTTGTGCACGATCACCACCCGGCGCAGCAGCACCTGACGCGGGCAGCGCGCCGATTGCGGCCCGTCCGCCTCGGCGATCAGATCGCCCGAGACCAGCGCCGTCGCATCATCGGCGCTCATCGGTTTGAAGTAGATATAGCCCTGCACGTGGCTGCACCCGAGCAGCCGGATCAGTTCCAGCTCGTCGAGCGTTTCCACGCCTTCGGCGGTGGTGTCCATATGGAGCGCTTCGGCCAGACTGGTGATCGAGGCGATGATCGCGCCGTTGCGGCTGCCTTCCTCGGTCGCGCCCTGCACGAAGCTGCGGTCGATCTTGATCTTGTCGAACGGCGCTTTCTTGAGGTAGCCGAGCGAGGAATAGCCGGTGCCGAAATCGTCGAGCGCAAGCCGCACGCCAACCCGCTTGAGCGCCTTGAACATCGCATCGGTGCCCGCACCGTCGTTGAGGAACACGCTTTCGGTGATCTCCAGTTCGAGCCGCGCGGCAGCAACGCCGCTATGGGCCAGCGCATTGGCGACGATGGTCGGCAGTTCGGGGTTCGAAAATTGCAGTGGCGAGACATTGACCGCGCAGCGGATCGAGGCAGGCCAGCGGGCGAGGTCCGCGCAGGCGGTGCGCAAGGCCCACTGACCGAGCCGGTCAATCAGTCCGGCATCCTCCGCGATCGGGATGAACTTGGCGGGCGAGAGCCAACCGCGCTTGGGATGCTGCCAGCGCATCAGCGCCTCGAAACCGACGATCTTCTCGGTCGCGGCATAGACCACCGGCTGGTAATACAATTGCAACTCGCCGCGCACGATGGCTTCGCGCAGGTCCTGTTCCAGCTCGGCGCGCTCCTCGGCTGCGGCGTGGAGGTCCTCGGCATAGAAGCGGAAGCACCCGCGCCCGGCATCCTTGGCGGCATAGAGCGCAAGATCGACATTGCGGATCAATTCGTCGCTGTTGGTCCCGTTCTGGGGCGCGGTCGCGATCCCGACCGATGCGCCGATCACCACGCTCTGCCCGTCGATCGAGTAGGGCTGCGACAGCGAGTTGATGATCTCGTTGGCGATGTGACCGAGCGTGTTGCGGTCCTGGTCCCCGGCCACGATCACCTGGAATTCATCGCCGCCCAGCCGCCCGCAGCGCCCCGCCCCGCCGAGCGCGCGTTCGAGCCGCTGGGCGACCTGCTTGAGCAATGCATCACCCGCCGGATGGCCGAGCGTGTCGTTGACCTGCTTGAACCGGTCGAGATCGAGCATCAGCACCGCGCAGGCCCGCTCGCGTCCGCTGGGCGCGGCGAGGATCTGTTCGAGCACCTGACTCATCTGGACGCGGTTGGCGAGGCCGGTGAGCGAATCGTAATGGGCGAGGCGCGAAACCTGCTGCTCGCTTCGCCGCTTTTCGGTGAGGTCGGCGCCATGGCCACGGAAACCACAGAAATTCTTGAATGAATCATAGACCGGACGGCCTGTCAGCGCCCACCAGCGTTCGTCACCGGGGCAGGCGGCGCGCACTTCGACATCCTGGAAGCCGGACCGGGCCGAAAGGTGAAAGCCCAGCGTGCGTTCGGCGTCGGCGGTTCCGGCCGAGGGGTCGACCAGTTCGGTCAGCGGGCTGCCGCATACCTCGTCAACGCTCTTGCCCAGCACCAGCGCGGCCTTGGGCGAGATGTAGCTGATCAGCCCGCGGCGGTCGGTTTCCCAGAACCAGCCCTGCCCGCTTTCCTCGAAACTGCGCAGGATATCCTCCGCCCGCGCCGCAACCCGTTCGCGGGCGTCGCGTTCGAGCCGGCGCTTTTCGGCAGACTTCCATTCGATCCGGGCCACCAGCGTCAGGGTGATCGCCGCGCCGATGCCGGCGGCCAGCGTCAGCAGGCTCGGCTCGATCAAGGCGAACCCGGCCCAGCTGGCAATCTTGGCGCTGAACAGGGAGAGCACCCGGACCTCGAACAGAACGGCCCCGGCCGCGTTCATGCAGACCAGCGTCGCCACCGCCCATTGCCACGGCAAACCCGCCGTGACCCAGGTCGCGAGCGCATAGCCGGCACAGGCCATCGGCGCGACGATCCCGGCCACGAGCAGCAGGACCCGCAGCACGCCGGACAAATCGGCCCGCCGCTCGACTGCGGCGAGGAACGAGGCGAAGGCGAAGGGCACGATCGACAGAACCGCAGCGATGATCGTCACCGCTTCGGGCACGGACCGCGTCACACCGGCAGCCAGAACGTAGGCGCCGACCAGGAACAGCGCCATGCCGCGTGATTGACGAGGAAGGTAAAGATGATGTTCGCTCGCGGGCTCTTCCTCGCCCGCGCGGATGCTCCTCGCATACTCCTGCGCCGCCCGTTCGGCGCTGCGCCGTTCGGCCCGCTGGCGCTGGTCGCTGGCGGCCTTGTGCCCATCGGCGACAAGGCGCAGATCGGCGGCTCCATCGGCAGGCGTATTGGCAAGGCGGCGCAGTTTGCGGACAGGATCGGCTGACATGCGTCGCGATTGCCACAAAACCATTGCGGAAAACGTTAATGTAACGGACGTAACGTCGTAAATATTCGCTTGACCATAAACCTTTGCGCCGGACGCCTGCACCGGCGCGCTTGCAACTTCGCAGCGCTCGCTGCATCCTGTGCGGGGGGCGGCCGGACCGGTGATCGTCCCATAACAAAGCGCCCCGCCCGGCAGGCTCCGGCCAGCCGGTGGAGAGCGCCGAAAGGGGGACCTGATGGCGGACAGCCACGTCAAACTCGAAAATGAAGCTGCCCAGTCGACAACCGCGCTGGGGCCGTTGATCGGCGTCGCACGGGAAGATTTCGTCAGCGCGGTCGCGCTGTTGCTGCGCGAAACCGCCGCCGACCCCGCGCGCCTGCTGCGCCACAGTCAGGCGATGGCCGAAGACATGGTCAAGATCCTGACCGGCAAGAGCGAACTTGCGCCCGATCCCAAGGACAAGCGGTTCATGGACCCGGCCTGGGCCTTCAACCCCTTCTTCCGCGCCGGGGCGCAATATTACCTCGCCGTGCAGAAAGGAATGCGCAGCTGGCTCGACGAGTTGGAACTGGACGAACTCGAACGCAACCGCGCCAACTTCATCGCCACCATCATCCTCGACGGCCTCGCCCCTACCAACACCCTGATCGGCAACCCGGTTGCGCAGAAGCGGCTGATCGATTCCGGCGGGCTCAGCCTGATCAAGGGGTTGCAGAACGCCTACAACGACCTCGTCCACAACAAGGGGATGGTGAGCCAGGTCGACAAGCGCCCGTTCAAGCTGGGCGAGAACATCGCCGCCTCCAAAGGCCAGGTCGTGCTGCGCACCGAGATGATGGAGCTGATCCACTACGCGCCGACCACCGACGAGGTCTATGCCATCCCGCAGCTGACCATCCCGCCGCAGATCAACAAGATGTACATCAACGACCTCAGCCCCGACAAATCGGTGGTCAAGTGGCAGGTCGACAACGGCATCCAGACCTTCGTCATCTCGTGGCGCAACCCGACCAGGGAACAGGGACGCTGGGACATGGCCGATTACGTCAATTCCTGCCGCGAGGCGATGGAGGCCGTGGCCGCGATCACCGGGGCGAAAAAGGTCAATGTCTCGGCCGGATGCTCGGGCGGGCAGACCGCCGCGATGCTGGCGAGCAAGCTGTCCGCCGACGGATCGGACCTGCTCGGCGCGCTGACGCTGATGGTCTGCGTGCTCCACCCCAAGGCGACCGACATCGAAGCCGGATCGCTGGTCAGCGAAAACGGCATGAAGCTCGCTCGCAGCCGGGCCGAGAAGGCGGGCGTGATCAAGGCCGACGATCTGGCACGCGGCTTCGCCTGGCTCAGGCCCAATGACCTGATCTGGAACTACGTCATCAACAACTACCTTCTCGGCAGCGACCCGCCGGCCTTCGACGTCCTGTTCTGGAATGCCGATGCCACCAACCTGTCGGCGGCGCTGATGGGCGATTTCCTCACCCTTTACGAAACGCTCGCCTTCACCAAACAGGGCGAGGTGGAGATGGTGGATCACAAGATCGATCTTTCCAAGGTGACCGCGGACCTGTTCATCCTCGGCGGGGTGACCGACCACATCACCCCGTGGAAGGCGACCTACCGTTCGACCCAGCTGTTCGGATCGAAAAGCGTCACCTACGTGCTCAGCCAGTCGGGCCACATGCAGGCGATCCTCAATCCGCCGACCAATCCCAAGGCCAAGTATTTCGTCCAGAGCAAGAAAGGCAAGCTGCCCAGGACCGCTGATGACTGGCTGAAGGGCGTCGAGGAGGTCAGGGGCAGCTGGTGGCCGTTCTGGATCGAATGGGTGCAGGCGCGTTCGGGCAAGCAGCAGCCGGCCCCGGCCGAACTGGGCAATTCCACCTACCCGCCGCTAGGACCGGCTCCGGGACTCTACGTTATCGAGGAAGTCTGATAGGGGAGCCGCGCCCGGCGGCCTTCGGGGGGAAGGCCGCACGGGAGCAGACAACATGGGGGCGCGTGCGTGAGGGATCGACGCAGGCGCCCGACCTGCCCCGCCCGGGGTAGCCAGAAAGGACGAGAATTCATGGCCAACCCGATGGACGATGCAGTCGTCACGATGGAGCAGGTCGGCGGCCGGACGCTACGGACTGCGTGCTGGCGGCTCGATATGCCCTCCGATCACCTGCCGGTGCTGTTCTTCAACGGCATCGGTGCCAATATCGAAGCGGTGGCCCCGCTGGCGGCCGCCCTGCCCGAACGCGGCTTCATCATGTTCGACATGCCGGGGACAGGCGAATCGCCCGATCCGGTGGTGCCCTACAACCCGGCCTCGATGAGCTGGACGGCGGCGCAGCTGCTGGGCAAGCTCGGGCTGGATGAGGTCGACGTGATGGGCGTGTCATGGGGCGGCGCGATGGCGCAGCACTTTGCCTTGCAGCACCCCAAGCGCACCCGGCGGCTGACGCTGATCGCCACCACGCCGGGGATGCTGATGGTGCCGGGCAATCCGGCCGCCTTCACCAAGATGGCCGACCCGCGCCGCTATATCGACCCCGAATTCATGAACGAACACTTCGCCACACTGTACGGCGGGATCGACAAGGACGGCGCCGGACACCAGAAGGACAGCCATATCGGCCGCCTCAAGCCCCCTTCCCCGCGCGGCTACATGTACCAGCTGATGTGCATGATGGGCTGGAGCAGCCTGCCGGCCCTGCCCTTCATGAAGAAGGAAACGCTGATCATGATGGGCGAGGACGACCAGATCGTGCCGGTCATCAACGGCAGGATCCTGAAGGCGATGATCCCCAATTCGCGGCTCGAAACCTTCGCGGGTGGCGGGCACCTGTTCCTGCTGACCCACGCCGACGAAAGTGTGGCCGCGATCCGCGAATTCCTCGACGCGCCCGATACCGCCAAGGAAGTGAAGCGGGCGGCGGCCTGATGTAACGCCGTCAGGGTCAAGCCGGTCGCGTCAGCCTTGCCGGATGGCTGCCTTTGGCGGTCGATGGCAGGGATGCGGATGGCTGGATGTGGGTGGCTTTCTGACACCTCCTCAGTCGTCGCCCCGTGCTTGACACGGGGCTTG
>DAIQNP010000149.1:0-6813 GCA_036788335.1 Erythrobacter sp. | reverse complement strand
GGGATCAGCAGGCCGACAATCGCGGCGGTGACCGTGACATTGACGGCGAAATCGGCCGGATAGCCCTTTTCCTTCATCAGCGGGACCATTGTCGATCCGATCGCCGAAGCGCTGGCAATGGCCGAACCCGACACCGCGCCAAGCATCATCGACGCGCCGACATCGACCAGCCCCAGCCCGCCGCGCACCCGGCCCATCGCCGCATCGGCGACGCGCACCAGCCGCTCGGCAATGCCGGCGCGGTACATCAGGTCCCCGGCAAAGATGAAGAACGGGATCGCCATCAGGGTGAACACGCTGATCCCCGCCGCAACCCGCTGGACCGCCACCAAAGGGGGAATACCCATCGCCGCAAAGCAGGCGAGCGAGGCGCCCAGCAGCGCAAAGGCGACCGGCACGCCCAGAACCAGCAGCACGAACAACGCGCCGAACAGCACCAGCATTTCCATCAGGCGTCGCTCCCCTCGTCGCGCGATTGGCCGTCGATCACCTGCGGCACGGCGAACAATGCCATCAGCAGCCCGGCAAACGGCATCGGCGCATAGGCAACCGCGCGGCTGATCCCGAGCGAAGGCACCACATTGCCGCGCACCAGCCAGACCAGCTGTGCGCCATAGATCAGCAACACCAGTCCCAGCGCCAGCACGATCAGCGCAATGGCCCGCCGCAGCGGCGCGGCGCGTACGCCCAGCCGTTCTTCCAGCAGCGCGATGCGGATATGGAAGCCTTCGTAAACCCCTGCCGCCGAAGCGAACATCACGTACCAGATCATCAGGATCAGCGCGGCCTGTTCGGTCCATGACGGGCTGGAATCGAGCACGAAGCGCCCGAACACCTGCCACACCACGATGCCCGCCATCGCCACCAGCCCCAACGCGGCCAGCCGCACCAGCGCATCGGATGTTCGTTTCATCAGGTTCATGGGTTGCGCATTTCCAATGTCCGTTCGACCACAGATTTCTGCCCCGGCGTCGTGATGAACGCGTCCCACACCGGACGCATCAGCGCAGCAAAGGCAGGTTTGTCGACATCGTTGACGGCGACCGGCGAAGCGGCGACTTCGGCCCGCGCTTCGGCCTCGCGCGCGTCCCACAGCTGGCGCATGGCGGGCACCGAGCGCCGCGCCGCCTCGCGCACCAGATCGCGGTCGGCGGCAGACAGGCCGTCGTAACGCGCCTTGCTCATCACCAGCGCTTCGGGGGTGAACAGGTGGTCGGTGATGCTGAAATAATCGGCGACCTCGTAATGGCGGGCGCTGATGAACGACGGCCAGTTGTTCTCCGCCCCGTCGATCACGCCCTGCGCCAGCGACTGGTAGGTCTCCCCGAAGGGGATCGGCACCGCGTTGGCGCCCAGCGCGTTGATCATCGCGACATAGAGGTCGGAAGCCGGCACGCGCAGCTTCAGCCCCTTCATGTCGGCCGGAGTGCGGACCGGGCGGCGGGTGTTGTAGAAGCTGCGCGATCCCGAATCGTAGATGCACAGCCCGATCAGCCCGTGCGGTTCGAGCGATGCCAGCACCTCGTCACCCACCGCGCTGTCCACCACCCGCCGCATGTGATCGACGCTGTCGAACACGAACGGCAATGAGAACGGCAGCGTCATCGGCTCCATCGAATTGAGCGGGGCGAAATTGACGCGGTTGATGTCGATCCCGCCGAAGCTGGTGATTTCCAGCGTGTCGGTCTCGCTGCCCAATTGCCCGCCCGCGAACATCTTGATGCCGAGCCGCCCGCCGGTCTGTTCGGACAGGAACCGCCCCATGAATTCGACCGCGCGCACCGTGGGGTAATCGCCGGGGTGGGTGTCGGCGGCGGTGAACAACCCGCCGAGCTGCGGCGCGCAGCCGCTCAGCATCGCGCCCGCGGTCAGCATCGCCCCGCTGGCGAGGACCGCGCGCCGGGTCGGCCTGATGCCGTGCGTGAATGCGTTCGTTGCCATCTCAATCATCCCATGCGGCGAAGCGGAAATCGCGAAAAGCCGCCTCGCCCGGCCCCGCAGCATAGAGCCCCGGTCGCAGCATCAGGAAGCCGCCGCGGACATTGTGGTGATAGCCCGAAACCTCCATCCCGCGGTCGAACCGCAGCCAGGTCTTGCCGCCGTCGCCGCTGGTGTCGAAGACGACGATGTGTTCGCGGTTGGTCACCCGCAGCCGCATCCGCCGCCCGTGCGGATTGGCCGGGCGGCCGCGCTCGATCCCGTATTGGTGGGTGACGAAGCGCGCCTCGTCGAAGCCGAGCCCGCAATAGAGCTTGTCGTCATAGAACAACACCAATCCGGCGGTGCCGCCCGGCGCGAGCTCCACGTCGCATTCGAACATGTAGCTGCGGTCGCCCGCAGTGAGCAGCAGCGGAGAGCCGGTCGATGGCGCCTCGCCCTTGCCCGCGAGGTGCAGCGCGTCGTCCGCCACCCTGATCCGCGCATCCTCGTCAGGGGCGGGGCGGAACCAGGACCACTTGCTGCCGAGCGCCAGCGGCCCAGAGAAATCATCGCTCAGCGCCATGCCGTGCGGCACCGCCGCGCCGCCGCCGGGCTTGGGCAGCGGCTGCGCGAGGTCGCCGCCGGTCATCCGGAACCACCCGTCCGGGGTGAACTCGACCGGATCGAGCAGGCACTGCCGCCCCAGTGTCCAGAACCCGTTCTCGTATCCGTGATAAAGCGACCACCAGCTGCCATCCGGCGCCTCCACCAGCGAGGCGTGGCCGCGCGACCACCAGGCCTCGTCGATGCTGGTGGTGCGCACCAGCGGATTGCCGGGATGATCCTCCCACGGCCCATGCAGCGAACGCGACCGCGCGGCGATCACCATGTGCCCGGTCGGTGGTCCGGCGGTGCCTCCCACGGCGGTGATCATGTAATACCAGCCGCCCACCAGATGAATCTTCGGCCCCTCGGGCGAAAAGCCTTCCACCACCCAGTCCGCCGGATAGCGCCACGGATCATAGACATGTTCGACCTCACCGGCGAGGCTGAGCCCGTCATCAGCCAGCCGCACCCGGTCCCCGCCCGACAGGAACAGCCAGCTGCTGCCATCCTCGGCCACGGCGTGGCACGGATCGATATGGTGCGGCAGGCCGAGCGGGACCGGATCGCTCCACGGGCCTTCGATGTGTTCGGCGTGGATCACGAAAATGTCGTTGGCGGGCTGCGCCTTGACCGGAATATACAACAGGTAACGCCCGTTGTGCTTGTGCAGGCTGGGCGCCCAGACCGCGCCGATATTGCGGGTCAGCGCGGCCTCAAGCGGCCGCCAGTTCACCAGATCGCGCGAATGCCAGATGGTCAGGCCGGGATAGGCATCGAAGGTCGAGAAGGTAAGGTAGTAATCCTCGCCGTCCTTGAGCACGGCAGGATCGGGCCGGTCGCCCGACACCACCGGGTTGAGGAAGGTCCCGTCGCCGCGATCGGCGATCCGCTGGTTGTCGAACCCGCGTCCGTATCCGGGGCGCTGTGCCGGGGCAGACGCTGAGGCGGCCTTGGCCGAAGCGGCAGTCATCGGCCAGCTGCCTGCCAGCCCGATACCACCAATGCTGCCCATTCCTGCCAGAATATCCCGCCGTGCCGCTTTCATGTCAGTCCCATTCCTCGGGCCCAGACGAGCCATTGATCGGGCCAGATTTCCACCCGCTTGCCCGCTGCCAGCCGCAGTCCGAAACCATGCCCGCCGCGATCGAACAGGTGGGTTTCGACCGCGATGCCCTGCGTGCGGATCGCGGCGCGCATCAGCAGCGCGTTCTCGACGGGAACCACGTCGTCGTCTTCGGCGTGGAGGAGGAAGAAAGAGGGCGCATTCGCCGGAACCTGATGGTCCGGCGAATGCGCCATTTCAAGCGCGGTGGGAGGAACCGCGCCGATGAGCCGCTCACGAGAGCCCGGATGGGCAATGTCAGCGCGCATGGAAATGACAGGATAGATCAGCGCCGCCCCATCGGGGCGGGCGGGAAGGTTGTCGGCGGCATCGACCGGGTCATAGGTGGAGGCGGCGAAGCGCGTCGCAAGCGAGGCGGCAACATGCCCACCGGCCGAAAAGCCCATGACCGATACCCGCGCAGGATCGATGCCGTATTCCGCATGGCCATGCCGGATCAGCCGCAGCGCGCGCTGCGCATCAGCCAGCGCCACGTCGGGGCCGGCGCTCCAGCCTTCGTGCGGCAGGCGGTAGAACAGGACAAAGGCGGTGAACCCGCGCGCGGTCAGCCAGCGGGCCATTTCGTAGCCCTCCTTGTCGATTACCACGTGGCGATAGCCGCCGCCCGGTGCGATCAGCACCGCCGCGCCATTGGGCCGGGCGGGGCGGAACACCGCCATGCGTGGGTTGGCGATGGCCTGCATGATCCGGTCGGGCAGCGCGGGATCGGCGGACCGCTGGACCACCCGTTCTGCCGGGAGGGTGGCGGGCGCGCCCGGAGCCGTCCCCGGCCAGAGCGTCACCCACCCATCGGGTTCATGGGGCAAGGCCGTTGCAGCGGCGGCGGGCGCAAAACTCGGGTCCACCAGCGCCGACGCGGCGATGCCGATACTCAGTCCGGCCAAGGCAGTGCGACGGTCAAACAAGGGCTTGTCCCACAAATTGCGAATTCAGGCACCGCAGCGGGGTTCGAAAGGCCCCGCTGCGGCGTAAGGTTCAAAGCGTGAAACGGGCACCGAACAGCACGGTACGGCCGGTGCGATGGAAGGTCACGGGACGGTCGCCCACGCTGTCGACGAATTGCGGACGGATTTCGTCGGTCAGGTTGATCCCTTCCAGCGTGATCCGGATCTTGTCGGTGATGGCATAGCTCATCGCGGCATCGACGTTGAAGGTCGCACGCGTGCCTTCGATGTCGTTGCCGTTGCGGCCCGGCACCAAGGTGAGGAAGTCGCTGCGATAGGCACCTGAAACACGCGCGCTGAACTTCTTGTCCTCGTAATAGAGCGTGGTGTTGAAGCCGGTCTTGGACAGGCCCGTCAGCTGATCGAGCCGGGGATTGGCGGCTGTGCCATAGTTCACCTCGGAATCGAGCAAGGTGAGGTTGCCGAGGAAACCGAAGTTCTTGAGCACGCCGGGCAGGAAATAAAAGGGCTGCTGATACTGGATTTCGATGCCCTTCAATTCGCCGCCGTCGCCGTTGATGTTGCGCTGGACGATGAAGATGTCGTCGACGTCAGACGGTGATCCTTCAAGCAGGCTGGCGGGAAGGCCGAGTTCGCTGAAGGGAATCGAGGCGGTTTCCCGCGTGACGAAGGTTTCGATGTCCTTGTAGAACACCGCCACCGACAGCAGCGATTCAGGCGCGAAATACCATTCGATACCCAGATCGAAGGAATTGGCGCGGAACGGGTCAAGCTGGGGATTGCCGAAATTCAGCGTCTGGTTGAAGGGATTGAACGCGCCGCCCGGCGTCAGGCTCGCCAGCGTCGGGCGGGCCATGTTGCGCGAGGCATTGCCGCGGATCAGGAGGTTGTCGGTCGGCTCCAGCACCACCGAAACGGTTGGCAAGAAGTCGTTATAGGCATTGTCGACCGTCACAGGGTTGCCACTGAGGATGCCGGTCGAGCTGACCTCGGTGCGGACATAGCGCACACCGGCGACCGCGCGCAGGCCCCAGGAGCCGATCTCGGTGTTGAGCGAGCCCTGCACGAATCCGGCGAAATCGTCTTCGACCACGTCGTTCACCGCGCCGTTCTGAACAACCAGCGGGAAGTTGCCGGTGAACAGCCCGACCCGCGCAGCGATCGCGTCGATGTCCGGCACCACGAATACGCGGTCGTTTCCGCTTGGCCCCGGTGCGCCTGACGTCAGCCGCGCCAGGCTCGATTCGGCTTCGGTGAGTTGGAATGGGCGCACCACGGTGGTGGCGGTCAGCACGCGGTCGCGGCGGGACTCGGTCGACTGAAAGGCGAACTGCTTATAGGAACAGCCAGCCTGGATGCTGAACGTGTCGCTCACGTCCCAATCGGCCTCGAACGCAACAGTCTTGAATTCGTTGAGCGTCGATTGCGGCCGGTCGCGCACTTCGTTGACCAGGAAGTTGGCCGGGTTGGTCACATCGATATTGTAATCGATCAGCGGCGCATTGGGGTTTTGGCTGAAGTCGATCGAGTAACCATCGACGTCGAGCGCATCGGCGATGATCGTGGTTTGCTGCGCGACAACGAAGTCGGATTCGGACAGGCCGCCGGTCAAACGAACGTTGAAAGTGTCAGAGAATTCATGCGTGAGTTCAAGCGTGGCCTGCTTGAATTCGGTGCTCAGGTCATCCAGCCGGTTCTCGATCCGCACATCGACATCATTGAAGGTGCCGCTGACAAGGTTGCGGGTTGTGGGATCGACTTCGAGCGCGACGATATCAGTCGCGCGAATGCCAGCAGCGTTGTTGCGGCTGAACGAGATCACTTCGAGGAATTCCTCGCGCCGCGTCCCGGAGAACTTGGAATACAGCAGGTCGAGGCTGATCAGGGTGCGTTCCGACGGACGGAACTGCAGCGCGCCGGTGAGACCGAGGCGGTCCTGATCCGAGGTCAGCACGCCGTAGCGCGGGATGCGCGGGAAGAAGGCGGTGGCCGCCTGCGGGAAGGCCGCCTCGTTCTGGAACGCGTTGCGCTGCGTGAAGCTCTGCGCTGCGCCCGCTGCCGGGACCGGGTTGCCGGCGAACCGGACAGTGCTGAAGCCTTCCTCGACAATGTCGCGCGGGGTCCATGCGACCGAGATCAGTGCCCCGAAGGTTTCGGCATCATTGGCATAGCTTGCAAGCGCCGCGATGCGCGGATTGAACTGGCGCGAGGCGTCATTGTAGAGCGCCTGCCCCGACCCGGCCAGCGTCAGCCCGCCGC
>DAIQNP010000148.1:0-6833 GCA_036788335.1 Erythrobacter sp. | reverse complement strand
GGAAATGGGAAGCGGGCCGACTCCCGCAATGGCGGGAAATGGGTGGTTTCCGGCACGGCGGCTTTCAATGCAAGATGGCGCTGAGGCGGACTACGCCAAGTGCCATTGCCATACTGTATTGTGCATGCAATACAGTATGGCAATGGAGGGAAAGGCGTATGCGACAGGCGGTTCGAGTATTTCTGGTTTTTTTGGCAGCCTTGGCCATTCCATGCGCCGTCGCTGCCGCCGACCCAACAGTCATGACCAGCCTGCCAACAGGTTCGCGTATCGCCACATGGACTCTGCCTGCAACCACAGGTGCCAAACATCAGACGCCGATCATTTTTCTTCACGGAGGGCCCGGGCTCTACACTGAAGAGCGGCGGATGGAGGAAGGCGGCGTTTTGCGTGATCTCGGCTTTTCAACCATTTATTTCGATCAAGCTGGTGGTGGCCGCTCCGATCGGTTGCCGGTTTCAGAATATTCGCTGGCGCGTGCGGTCGCTGATCTTGAAGCCTTGCGCGCCGCGCTGGGCCACGATCGCATCATTCTCTGGGGCAATTCTTACGGAGCCGCCCTTGCCACGCTGTATGCACAGAAGTTCCCGGACCGTGTCGCCGCGCTGATCCTGACGGCTCCGGGCATGTTCCCCGGCTATAACGGCAAGCGAAATTATAGTGTCACCGCGCGTGACAAGGTCGAGTACAGCCCTGCGATCAGCGACGCGATCAAACGCATCGACCGATCCCCGGTAAAGGCGGAAACTACGCTTTCCCAGGCGGACGCCGGTCAACTGTTCGATCAGCTTGTCGGCGACGAGCTGCTGAACGGCGTTGTCTGCAAGGGTGCGTCTGTCCGTCCACCGCCTTTGCCCGGTGGGGGCAATCTGTATGCACAACGCGCCATTTTTCGTGACTTGAAGCGCGCCAAACTGCCGACTGAAAGCGCAGTGCGGTTGCCGACTTTGATTATTCGTGGGACCTGCGATTTCATCCCAAGCAGCAGTGCCGAGCGTTACCGCTCGTTCTTCGGGGCTAAGCTTGTTAATGTCGAAGGCACCGGGCATGGGCTTATCGAGCACCGCGAAACGGTCGATGCTGCATTAAGCGCGTTTGCGATCAACGAACTTACAGCAATACCCTAGCCAAAGGCTGATTTAGGGACTGATTGAAAGGCCAGAAAGTTTGGCCGGGAATGGCCAAAACGGGGTCGATACCCGAACGGCAGCTTTTTTCCAAACCTGCGCGAATGCGGACGCTGGCAACGTTCGGCGTGGCGCCGGTTGTCAGGGCCGTAGCGACGCCTCCAGCGCAGGCCAGCGCTTCAACGCCGCTTCAATCTCGCCCGCCGCATTGCGCAGCAGCGGCAGGCGGGTGCGCACCAACTCGTCCTGCGAGATGCGGGTGGTGGAGGTCGAGCAGTTGATGGCGGCCATCACCCGCCCACCCTGCCCGAAGATCGCCACCGCGACCGAGACGATGCCGTAATCCAGCTCGTCGAGCGCCGAATCATAGCCGCGCTCGGTAATCAGGTGGAACCGCTCGCCCAGCGAGGGCCGGTCGGTGACGGTGCGCTCGGTGAAGCGCTGGAACGGGGCGCGAGTCATCAGCAGGGCGCGCTCGTCGTCGGGCAGATAGGCCGCCATCGCCTTGCCGAGCGAGGTCGCGTGGAACGGGAAACGCGTGCCCACCCCGGCCGCGACGCGGAACCGCCGGTCAGTCGAGACATGCGCGACGTACAGGATCTCCGCGCCCGACAGCACGGCAAGGCTGGCGCTGTCGCCGGTCTGGTCGCGCAGGTGCTGGAGCGGCGGCAGCACCACCTGTTCGATCTGCATCGAGGCAAGATAGGCCGAGCCGATGGTCAGCACCTGCGGGCGCAGCAGGAACTTGCGTTCGTGCTGGCCGACATAGCCCAGTTCGACCAGCGTGATCAGGCAGCGGCGGACCACCGCAGGCGAGAGCGACGTGCGCACCGCGACCTCGCTCAGGGTCATTTGCGGATGGTCCTCGTCAAACGCGGTCAGGACGCGCAGGCCCCGTTCCAGCGTGGAGAGGAATTCGGGGTTCTTGGCTCCGGGCTCAGCCCCGTCGTATCCCATGCACTGGCCTTTCGATGCTGCGGCGGATGTCCGCGTCATCGCGCCCCAATACCGGCGGGGCGGTGACGCTGTCCATCCGTTCGCCATCGAAGCTCACGGGAAAGCGGATCGTGCGGAAATTGCCATGCGGGCCGTCGGGGTCATTGACCTCGATCCCGAGCACCTTGGCCTGCTCGCTCGCCAGCACCTCGGCGCTGTCGAGCACGGCGGAATTGGGGACTTCGAGCCGGGTGAGTTCGGCAGTCCACGCGTCGCGCGGTTGCTGCGCGAAAATCGGCGCGAGGAAGGCGACCACATTGTCGTAATTGGCGATCCGCGCCTCGCGGCTTTCGAAGGCGGGCAGGCTCAGCATGTCGGGCTGGCCGATGGCGACCGCGAGGTTCTCCCAGAACTTGGGCGGGGAGGACATGTGCAGCGCCAGCCACTTGCCGTCGGCGCACTGGAAGACATAGCTCTGGCTGACATGCGGGCGGCTGTATGGCCCCATCACCTCATCGGCGGACAGCAGGTGGGTGAAATCGTCGAGATTGAAGTGGCACATCGCCTCGAACATCGAGGTTTCGACCACCCGGCCCGTGCCGGTGGCGTGCCGTTCGTTGAGCGCGGCGAGGATGCCGATCGCGGTGTAGAAGCCCGTCATGGCGTCGGCGATGGCCGGGCCGACCACGCGCGGGTGCTCCGGGTTGACCAGCAGCCGCAGGAACCCGCTTGCCGCCTGCGCCACGGTGTCGAAGGCCGGGCGGTCGCGCTCCGGCCCCTCGCTGCCGAAGCCCGAGATCGACGCATAGACCAGCGCGGGATTGATCGCCTGGAGCCGCGCCGCATCGACATTCAGGCGGCCTGCCACGCCGGGCCGGAAATTCTGGATGAACACGTCGGCGTCTGCAACCAGCCGGTCGAGCAGCGCCAGATCCTCGGGCTGCTTGGGGTCGATGGTGACCGAGCGTTTGCCCCGGTTATAGGTCTGGAAGTGCGGCGAATAGAGCCCGCCCTTGAACGAACGGAACGGATCGCCGGTGCCGGGCTGTTCGACCTTGATGACATCCGCGCCCAGATCGGCAAGGATCATGCCGGCGGCAGGGCCGGTGATGAACGTGCCCATCTCCAAGACGGTCACGCCTGAAAGAGGGCTAGCCTTGGTCCGCGCCGTCATCCGTTCTGTCCCATCCTGGCTTGACAATTCACGATCGATAGCTTCTTCGCATAACGAAATCAACTTCGACAATCGAAAAAGGAGCGGCCCGTGCGCATCGGCAAGCAGGATAAGCCACTAAGTTCGATCTGCACCTCGGATGCGACCAGCATCACCGTACGCGGGCTGGATCTGTGCGAGGAGGTGATCGGCACGGTCGACTTCACCAGCTATTTCTGGCTCCTGGTGACCGGCACCATGCCCTCGCCGCCGCAGAAGGCGCTGGCCGATGCGGTGCTGTGCGCGATCGCCGAACACGGGTTGGTGCCGAGCGTGGTCGCCACCCGCATGACCTATGCCGCTGCGCCCGAGGCTTTTCACGGGGCGGTGGCGGCGGGCCTGCTGGGCTGCGGTTCGGTGGTGCTGGGCAGCGCCGAGGTCGCGGGGCGGTTCTTTGCGACCTGCGTCGCGCGGTCCGAGGCCGAAGGGCTGGCGCCGGTCGACGCTGCCAAGGTCGAGATTGCCAGCCTGCGCATTCACAAGAAGGCGATCCCCGGCTTCGGTCATCCCCAGCATTCGGGCGGCGATCCGCGTGCGCACCGGCTGCTGGCGCTGGCGCAGGAACATGGCATGGAAGGCAAGCATATCGCCATGCTGCGCGCAGTCGAGGCGGTGCTTCCCGATACCATCGGGCGCAGCCTGCCGATCAATGTCAACGGAGCGATCCCGGCGGTGATGCTGGACGCGGGCTTTCCGCTCGCCGCGCTCAAGGGCATTTCGCTGCTGGCCCGCACCGCCAGCCTGATCGCGCATTTGCAGGAAGAGACCGAGCGCCCGATCGGCTTCATCATGAGCGGCGCGGCGGCCGAGCGCATCGGGTTCGATCCGGGCGAATAGGGCGGTCAGCGGGCGCGGTCCGGCCAGCGCGAAAAGGGGCGTCCTGCCAGATCCGGCAGGACGCCCCTTTCGTTGGGCGGATCAGCCGGTCAGAACGCGGCGGTCAGCGAGACCACCACGGTCGCATCCGAGATCGAGTTGCCGTCCAGCGTGGCGAAGTTCGGCCGGATCAGCGCAGCGTCGGCTTCCGAGATGTCGGTGTCGATATAGGCGACCGACAGGGTCAGGCCGGGCAACACTGCAAAGTCCGCGCCGATGAACCAGTCGAAGTAGCTGCCGGTCGGCGCAATGCTGGTACCGTTCGGGCCAAGGCCGGGGTTGCCGTCGGAATAGCCGATATGGGCCTTCAGGCTGAGCGGGGTATCGGCGATGCTGTAATAGGCGTCGCCCGACAGGTAGAGATTGTCTTCCTTGTCGCCCGGATCGGCCGGAGCGCCCACTGGGAAGGCATTGCCCAGCGCTTCCTGCGAGGGCGCATAGGCGACGCCCGCGGTCAGGCCGAGCGGGCCGACCGAACCCGAAAGCTTGGCGTAGAGTTCGGCAAAGTCGGTGGTGTCCGCGCCGCTGGGATACATGAACCAGGTGACCCCGGTATCGAGCGTGCCTTCACCGACCGGGAACTTGAAACCGGCATACAGATCTAGTTCCATGTTGGCGCCGCCGAAGGTGCCCCAGCCTGCGAGGTTCGAACCCCAGGTGCCGACATAAAGACCGCTTTCATGCGCGATCGTGAAGCCGCCCTGCACGGCGATGCCTTCGTCGGTCTGCGAAACGCCGCGGAAGCGGTAGTCGCTGACGAGCGTGGCGCTGCCCGAGACGGTGACGGCGGGATCGTCGCCTTCGGCGCGGCTGGCGGTGGAAAGGTCGATCGGCTCGATCGCCCGCGCGGTGGTGTCAGCCTCTTCCGGTTCCGATCCGGGAAGGATCGCGCCGGACACTTCTCCGTCAGCGGCGAAAGCCGGAGCGGAAAGGCAGGCGAGGAGGGCGACGGCCGGGATGGCCGAGGCGAAACGGATGGACATAAGGAACGCTCCATAGAGAGGGTTGGATCGTTCCACCTGCGTGCTGCGCAGGGCATTTCATCTCAGCCCAGGCCGGGCCCCGTCACAGCCCGGTCACCATTCCCCAAACCACAGGCGCGCACAAAGGTTATGTGAAAGCAGGCTTTCACATTATCTTGTTGCGTGACTTTCCTGCATCACTTTGAAGATGCAAGGATTGGAAGTTTCTACTGTCGTATCGCTATGCTGACCGACCTTTTGTGCGGACACTGTCGTGCGGTTACGGAAGGGAGAGCGCCGCCGCGCTTGGCTTTGGCGGCGCTCTCCCGGCGGGATTATTGTGGCAGGGTCAGAACGACATCCCGACCGCCAGCTTGTAGAAATCGCCGTCGCCGCCTTCCTCGATATCGGCGCCGGCGGTGAAGCGGGCGAAGAAGCCCTTGCTCAGCGACATCTGCACATAGGGGCCAAGCCACTGGTAGACGACTGCCGCATCGCCGCCCGGATAGGTGGTGCGCGTGTTGCTGAGCAATTCGTAGTGCACCCCGGCGGAGAAATTGCCGCTGAACTTGTAGCCTGCGTTGACTCAGGTGTGCAGGAAGTCGAGCGCGGCATCCTTGTTGCGGTTGGCCAGCGCTGCGTAATAACCGCCGTAGAATTCCGCTTCGAAGCTCGGGTCGGAATAGTTGATGGTCAGGCTCGGCACGATCCCGTCACCGAAGTTCGAGCCGGTGCCGGTCGGTACGTCGTTGGCATCCAGCACCCCGCCCGACAGCAGTGCGCCATTGGTAATGCCGATCTGCGGCTTCACCTGCAAGGCACCGTCGGCAAGGATGAAGTTCGCGCCGATGCCGAATTCGGTCCACAGGTCGTTGCCCGACGGACCGGCTCCGGCCAGCGCGGTCGAGGCGAAGGAGGGGGTGGTCCACAGGATGCCGTAGAAGCTGAAATCAACGTTCTCGCCGACCGGGATCAGGCCGTTGAAGGTCGGATAAAAGCCGAAG
Source organism: Erythrobacter sp. (assembly GCA_036788335.1). Taxonomy (GTDB): domain Bacteria; phylum Pseudomonadota; class Alphaproteobacteria; order Sphingomonadales; family Sphingomonadaceae; genus Erythrobacter. The sequence goes on along the minus strand of DAIQNP010000148.1, from coordinate 715 downwards.
AAGGCGTCCTGGTTGAGCACGACGCTGAATCGCTCGTCGCGCGGGGCAGGGGTGCTCGCGCCCTGCACGGCCGCAGCCACCACGGCGCTGGTCACCACGATTTCGCCGTTGGCCGGTGCCAGTCCGCCGGGCGTGGCCGCGCCCGCCGTGATGGTCACGGCATCCGGGGCAGCAGCGGCGCCCAGTTCAAAACCGGCGATGTCGTCTTCAGCGCTGCTGTCGGCAGCGGGAACAGCGGCGGCTGTCGCCAGCACCGTCGCGGCGGCGACTTCGGTCATGCTGTCCGGGCCTTGGGCCATTGCCGGTGCCGCAAGGGCACAAGCAAGTGAAAGCGCAGAGGCAGCGCCAGAAAATCGGGTAATCATAGGGAACGCTCCTACTTGAGAGGTTGGGATCGTTCCGCCTGCGTGCTGCGCCTAAACCTTCTTTTGTTGCCAACGGGCTTCGTCCACAGCAAGCAGAGCCAATACCAACACACTGTGGCCGCACAATTGTTAAAGGTATGATGAATGACGTATTGTGATTACTGTGTTGCAGGCGAGTGACAAATTCCAATACTTGGATGTAACAGACTATGCAGACCTGTATCTTCGTATATTCAGAGATACGCTTAAGGATGATGTCCGCGTGCAAGCCTGCGATGCGATGGCGACGCGCTCTCTGGTGCCGTGCGCTTTGCCGGCGCTGACGCCTTGTCCTGCCATCGGCTTGGCAC
>DAIQNP010000147.1:0-6860 GCA_036788335.1 Erythrobacter sp. | reverse complement strand
CCATCACCGGAGTGCACGAAATCGACCCCGGCAGCACCGCAACCGCAACCTTCGAAGGGATCGGGGCGGTCAGCGCGCTGATCGGCTAGCGCTGCCTAAACCGCGATGCTGAGGCTCTGCATCCGCTTGAGATAGCGCGCCAGCACGTCGATCTCGAGATTGACCTGATCGCCCACCACCAGCGTTCCCAGCGTCGTCACCGCGGCGGTGTGGGGGATGATGTTGAGCAGGAAATCGCACACCCCGTCGGCCCGGTCGCGCACGTCGTTGACGGTCAGCGACACGCCATTGACGGTGATCGAGCCCTTTTCGGCGATGAACGGGGCCATGTCGGCGCGCGCGCGGATCGCCACCTGCCAGCTGCCGCCTTCCTGCGACACCTTCACCACCGTGCCGACCGAATCGACGTGGCCGGTGACGATATGACCGCCCAGCTCGTCGCCGAGCCGCAGGCTGGGTTCGAGGTTGAGGCTCTGCCCCGCGTTCCACATGTCGGGCACGGTGCGGCTGACGGTTTCGCCCGAGACATCGACATCGAACCACGCATCGCCTGCCTCGCCGCCGCGTTCGACCACGGTCAGGCACACGCCCGAACACGCGATCGACGCGCCGATGGCGATCCGCGCCGGGTCCATCGGGGCGGCGATGCGCAGCCGCAGGTCGCCCTGCTGTTCAACCCGAGCGATGGTGCCGATGGCGGTGACGATGCCGGTGAACATGGGGGAAGGTCCTTGTTAAGTGCGGCGGCGGCAATAGGACGAGAAGGCATCGCTGCCAAGCTGGCGATGTTCCCGTAATTGCCAGCGATCATGCGCATCCGCGAGGCTGGCAAGCCCCAGCGCGCCGAGGCCGGGGCGGCCATCGCCAATCAGGATCGGAGCGCGGTAGAGGTGCAATTCGTCGACCAGATCGGCGGCGAGAAAGGCGGCGGCGGTCTGCGCACCGCCTTCGACATAGAGATGGAGCACATTGTCGAGACGGGCGATGTCGGCGGGCGCGGCCAGTGTTGTCACGCCTTGCAGGGCACCTCCGCGCGTCAGCACCACCCGGTCCGGCGAGCGCGTCTCCAGCCCCGGCAGCCGCACGTCGAGGCGCGGCGTGTCCGCCCGCCAGGTGCCGCCGCCCACCAGGATTGCGTCATGCTGCGCGCGCCGGGCATGGACATGGGCGCGGGCGATCTCCCCCGTGATCCACCGGCTGGTGCCGTCGGCGAGCGCGATGCAGCCATCGAGCGAGGTCGCCAGCTTGAGCGTCACCCACGGGCGGGCGAGGCGCTGGCGGGTCAGGAACCCGGCCAGGCTGGCGGCCGAGGCGGCATCGTCCAGCACGGTCACGGCGATCCCCGCCGCCTCCAGCCGCGCCACGCCTGCGCCAGACGTGCGCGGATCGGGGTCGCGCTGGCCCACCACCACCCGCGCCGGGCGCATGGCGGTGACGAGATCGGCGCAAGCCTGCCCGCGCTGCGACACATGGGCGCAAGGTTCGAGCGTGACGTAGAGCGTTGCACCGGCGCAGTCGGCAGGGGTCAGCCCGGCCAGCGCCTCGGCCTCGGCATGGGGGCGACCGCCAGCGCGGGTCCAGCCGCGCGCGATGATCCGGCGATCCCGGACCAGCAGCGCCGCCACGCCCGGATTGGGGCGGCTCATGGGGCGTGCGCGCTGGGCCAGCCGCGCGGCGGCGGCCATCCAGTCGCTATCGGCGGGAGTGGTCGCCGCTATGGCGCGGTGCCCTCGGCGACAGGCGCGCCGCCGGGAAACATTTCGGCCCGGCGTCTGGCCCGCTCGGCCTCTGCGGCGGCTTGTTCGGCGGCGCGGCGGGCGTCGGCCTCGCGCTCGATGGTGTCGACATCCATCCCGGTGGCCGCGCCCAGCGCCTTGTACATCTCGCGCTTGCGCTGTGCGATGCGGGCTTCCTCGGCCTCGCGCAGTTCCTTCAACTCCTGATTCGCCGCGTTCGACGCCGCGATCTCGGCATCGGTGCGGTCCGGATCGAAGGTGGTGATATAGGTGATGCGCGGCCGGTCGGGCACCTTGTAGGCGACCTGTCCCACCGCCCAGTACAGGATCAGCGCCACCGGCAGCGCCGAGATGGTCACGAACAGCCAGCGATGGGGCTGCGGACGGCGGATCTCGTTCCAGAAATCGAGCACGCCCGAGGTCGGGTTGAAGCGGGAAGGACGGGACATCGGGCTGTTATAGGGAGCGTGCGGGCAAAATCCAAATGCGGCGTTGCATTCCTGCGATCAGCCGAATCCGGCATAGAGGCTGCGCCCGCGCTCCTTCAGCCAGCGGTCGGCGGCGGCGATCTCGCCTTCGTAGATCTGACCCAGCAGCGCGTGGAACGCGGGGCTGTGATCGAAATGGACCAGATGCGCGACTTCGTGCGCGACCACCGAGCGGCGGACGAAATCGGGCGCCTGCACCAGCCGCCAGTTGATGCGGATGCGGCGCATGTCGGAACACGAGCCCCAGCGGCGCTGGGCGCGGGTGAGGCCGACCGGCACCGGATCGCGGCCCGCGACCGCGCAGTAGTGGTGCATGTCGGCGGTGCACAGCGCCAGCGCCTCGCTTTCGAGCCAGCGCTGCAAGCGGGCCCCGATCCCCGCTTCCGGCCCGCCCAGCCGCAAGGCATCGCCGTGGATCGCCGGACGGCGCGGCGCGCGCGGCTCCCACGCGAGGCGCAATGCCCGGCCGCGGTACAGCACCTCGCCCCCCGGTGCCGGCGCGGCGCGCTGCGGCAGGCAGGCAAGCTGACCGGCGAGCCAGTCGGCGCGGGCATGGGCAAAGGCGATCGCCTCGCGCCCCTCGGCCCAGGCGGGCAGGGTGATGCGGACCGCGCTGCCGTCGGGCGCGAGCCGCAGCGTCAGGCGGCGGGCGGTGCGATGGCGGCGCAGCACGATCGGCAGGCGCTGCCCGCCAAGCTCGATCTCGGGTTCGAGCGGGGGGCGGCGCAGCCAGTCGATCACGCTTCGGCCTCTTCGCGCTCGGTGTCGCGCGCGCGCCTTTCCGCGCGCCGGTCGCGGCGGGGGGAGGGCCATTCGACGATATGATGCTCCATCGGCCCGGCATCCACCTCGCTCACCGCGCGGCCGATCACCGATACGCCCGCCCGCCGCACGGCATCGCGATCGCCGCTGATGAGGTAGTGCCAGCCCGGCAGCGGCCGCCCGTCGGCGCGCAGCCGGTAGGCGCAGGTCGACGGCAGCCATTCGACCTGCTGCACGATCCTGAGCGTCAACCGCAGGCAATCGGGCACGAAGGCCTTGCGGTTGCGGTAATCACTGCATTGCGCGGTGCCGGTGTCGAGCAGCTTGCAGGCGACGTTGGTATCGAGGATCTCGCCCGTGTCGGCATCCTCGATCTTGTGCAGGCAGCAGCGCCCGCAGCCGTCGCACAGCGCCTCCCATTCCGGGCGGTTCAGCTCCCCCAGCGGAAGCTCCCAGAAGCGGTCCCTCAGCTCACCCATCGGGCGATCTCGGCAGCGACCGCATCCGCGCCCTGATCGGCGGGCAGGGTGGCGAGCGGTTCCCCCGCGGGACCGAACAGGTAGACGATGTTGGTGTGATCGACAAGATAGCCGCCGCCTTCGACCGCCTCGCCCTTCTGGTAGAACACCCGGAAAGTCCTGGCTGCATCGGCGATCTGTTCGGGTGTGCCGGTCAGGCCGATGATATCGTCGGCAAAGGCGGCAGTGAACTCGCCCACCACTTCGCGCGTGTCGCGTTCAGGGTCGATGGTGATGAACATCACCTGCACCTTGCCCGCGGTGTCGGGGTCCTGTGCCTTGAGCTGTTTCATCGCCTGCGCGACGCGCTGCATGTCGGTCGGGCAGATGTCGGGGCAGAAGGCATAGCCGAAATAGACGATCCGGTATTTGCCGGCAAAGTCGCCCCAGCGCACGGTCTGCCCTGCGCTGTTTACCAGCGTGAAGTCGCCGCCGATATCGGCTCCGGCGAGCGGCGGCTCGGCCGATGGTGCACCCGCTGAACAGCCAGCGAGCGCCAGTGCCGCCGCCAGCGCCAGCGTATGAAGGGGACCGGAAACGCGGCGGCGGAGGAGCGGGGGGTTGGCCTTGTGGTTCATGCTCTGCTAACTGGCATCCTGCGAAGGGCCGGGCAATATCATCGGTGCCTTGTCCCTGATGTGTGACATGGAATGCGAAAGGATCATACCGTGCTTTCCGAGGTTTTGCGCAAGTTAGGGCGTGTTCGCGCGATTGCCAGTGCGATCCTGCCGGGCTTGCTTCTTGTCGGCGCCGGGCTGCTGGGGGGACTGGCGCTGCCCGCTCCCGCCGCCGCCCAGTTCCAGTCCGAAGGATACAAGTTCCTGAAAGCGGTCGAGGACCGCGAGGGCGACGTTGCCACCGAGATGCTGAACCAGCCCGGGACCACCGTCATCAACACCCGCGACATCACCAACGGCCGGACCGGGCTGCACATCGTGGTCGAACGGAGCGACATCCAGTGGGTGCGGTTCCTGCTGCAACGCGGGGCCGATCCGAACATCCGCAACAAGAAGGGCGTCACCCCGCTGCAACTCGCCACCGCGATGAATTTCGCCGACGCGGTGGAAGAACTCGTCAAGAAGGGCGCCAACGTCAATGTCAGCGACCAGACCGGCGAAACCCCGCTGATTGCCGCCGTCCACCAGCGCAACGTGGCGATGGTGCGGCTGCTGCTGGACAAGGGCGCGGACCCTGACCGCAACGACAATTCGGGCCGCTCGGCGCGCGATTACGTCGAACTGATGAACGGCAACACCTTGCTGGTACAGGAATTCCAGAAGGCCGATGCCAAGCGCGTTGATGCGGGAACCAAGCGCGATTACGGGCCTTCCTTCTGACATGGACACGACACCGAACTTCGCCGACCTCACGCTGGACGAATTGCGGGTTGCGCTCGCGCCCGACATCGCCGCCAGCGCCATCTTCGACGGCTGGAACCAGACCGCGCTGATCGCCGCCGCCGAAATGGCCGGGTGCGATCCCGATATCGCCAAGCTCGCCTTTCCCGGCGCGCGGCCGATGGATATGATCGAGGCATGGATCGCTTCGGTCGATCAGGCGATGGAGGCCGAATGGCCGGCCGAACGGCTCGCCACGCTCAAAATCCGCGAACGCATCCGCAGCCTGGTCGCTTTCCGGATCGAGGCGGTGATGAACGTCGATGAAGCGGTGCGGCGCGCGCTGGCGATCATGGCCCAGCCCCAGAACGCGCCCCGCGCGCTCAAACTGGGCTGGCATTCGGCGGACCTGATGTGGCGGCTGGCAGGCGATACCGCGACCGATTACAACCACTACACCAAGCGCGCGATCCTCGCGAGCATCTACTCCGCGACGCTGGCCGTGTTCGTCAATGACGAGAGCGAAGGCAAGGCCGATACCTACGCCTTCCTCGACCGGCGGATCGACGGGGTGATGCGGTTCGAAAAGGCCAAGGCACAGTTCCTGAACAAGGACCGCGAACTGCCCAGCCTGACGCGATTCCTCGGCCGGTTGCGCTACCCCGCAAGGTAATTGCCGCCGAATTGGTGGATTAGCCCGCGCAGCTTGTCGTCACACGCGCTTTGATGTCCTATGCGCTGTTGCAAGAGTCGCGCGGGTTTGTTCCTGTGCGCGTAAGCATCTGTGCAGGAAGGGACGTTTCGATGGCGGGTTCGCTCAACAAGGTCATGCTGATCGGCAATCTGGGGGCGGACCCCGAAATCCGCACGTTCCAGAACGGCGGCAAGGTCGCCAATATCCGCATCGCCACCTCGGAAACGTGGAAGGACCGCCAGACCGGGGAGCGCAAGGAAAAGACCGAGTGGCACACGGTGTCGATCTTTTCCGAAGGCTTGGTCGGCGTGGTCGAACGTTACCTCAAGAAGGGCAGCAAGGTCTTCGTCGAAGGCAAGTTGCAGACCCGCAAGTGGCAGGACAAGGACGGGCAGGACCGCTACAGCACCGAGGTGGTGATCCAGGGCCTCGGCGGCACGCTGACCATGCTTGACGGCGCCCAGGGCGGCGGTGGCGGCGGTGGCAGCAGCGGCGGCTGGGATCAGGGCGGCGGCAGCAGCGGCGGCGCATCGTCAGGCGGAGCCGGCGGCGGCAGCGGCGGCTACGACGATCTCGACGACGATATTCCGTTCTGACCGGGATCGCGTCGCGCGTGCGCCCGGCGGCTCAGCCCGGATGGGCCTCGCTCAGCCGGACGAAGGGCGCGCGCAGGTCTGCCGGGCTGGCAGTCTCCAGCACTCCTTCCGCGACATCCTGCGCCGACCAGAACAGCGATGGCGACTGGTCATCGAGCATCGCCCAGGCCGGAAACATCCGCTCGCCCATGTCCTCGGACAACAGCAGGCGCACGTCGGTGTGGCGATCATCGGCGCAGATGCGCGCATAAAGCGCGTTGATCGCATCCGCCGGGCCTTCGATCAGTTGCAGGTAGACGTCATGGCGGCAGATCAGCGCGCCGGTGATACCGTCGCGCGGATTGTTGCGCCGTGCGGCTGACAGGATCCCGGCCAGCATGGACTTGTCGAACCCGAACGGCTGCGAACGGTAGATGAGACGCTTTTCGATTGGAGGCTCCCGGCGCGATGTGACGCGTGCCAAGCTACGCCAAACCGGGCGCGTGGGCCAGCGGCGAGTTGGCAGCGGGAATGCAGGGGCGCAGCCTTGCAGCGGACCCCTCTCCCGGCCGTCTTTCGCAAGCGAGCGGGGCCAAACCTGCCTAGCGTCCCGTCGCGCGCCGCCGTGTGTCGCCGGACGATGCCTTGCCGGCGCTCCATCCGGGATAGTCGATTACCGTGCCGCCGCGTTGGTTGCTGATCTTGAAGCCGGCAAAGGTGCCCGCCAGCTGCCGGGCTTCGTGGTTGAGG
>DAIQNP010000146.1:5952-6875 GCA_036788335.1 Erythrobacter sp. | reverse complement strand
CGTTTTGCCGGCCGGAGCTGACCAGGATGTGGTTGCTTTGGCCATCAGGTGGTTCCCCATGTTCGGCGGCGCACTATGCGCAAGCCCTGCACCACCCGAAGCCCCGGAGTTGCTGGCCGGGGCGGAATAAGCAGCCCGCCGTGGCCGCACGCGACGACGCCAGTACCGCTCTGATCGGCGGCGAAGTCCAGTCCAAAGAGCGCGCCGCGCTCGCCCGCCTCACCACACCCCGGCGGTCTTGCGCCGGCGGTGGATCCAGCCCAGGAGCTGGCTGAGCGCATCGATCTGATCGTCATGACGGCTATTGGGGAAGGCGGCGGCCTTGGCCTTGAACGCATCGAGCCAGGGGGCCTATTGCGCGCCTAGAATCTCCTCCACGCCCGCCACATAGTCCGCATCGAGCCAGCCGGCTAAGCCGAGCGCGAGGCGGAAGAACATCCGGCCGACCTCGCCATGATAATCGGCGATCCACAGGCCGAGCGTATAGAGCGCGAGGAATGGCAGCGCGATGGACAGCGTCACGATGAGAGGCAGCACGGCGCGCGCGCCAAGATTGGCGAAGCCGTCGCGGTCCATCGCGCCGATCCAGCCGGCCAGGATGCGCTGGAGCGAGGCGGGGGCTAGCGCGATGAAGCTGAAGCTGGCGACGCCGAGATGCAAGAGCGTCGGAACCAGCGTCGAGAAGAAGGTGAGATAGAGCCACCAATAGCTGTCCGGGTTGCTGGCGATGCCGGTGAAAATCTCGTTCAGGCTGGCGAGCGGCGCGCCGGTCCCGTCGCGGACGAAGTGCACGACAAGGATCGCCGACAACACCAGCCCGGCGAACAGGGCGGCGAAAACTCCCAGGGCACGCCCGGCGAATCAGGCCAGCAGGGCGAAAGCCAGCAACCACGCGACGGCGCGGGCGGCGGCAGCCAGACACT
>DAIQNP010000146.1:0-5942 GCA_036788335.1 Erythrobacter sp. | reverse complement strand
CCCGGCGAACAGGGCGGCGGCCGCAAGCGCATCGATCAGGCTCCATTTGAGGGCGTTGAGGAAGCCGGGGCGCAAGCCCCGCCGCAGGCAATAGCGCGTCAGGCCAAGCGAGGCGAAATCGAACATAGCGTTGAGGAGTGGTAGGAAGCCGATAAATAGCAGGAGCGTTTTGAACTCGGACTGCCCACCTATACTTGCATAAAAGGTTAGTAGCACGCCAATCATTATCGCATATATGGCATAGAATACACCGCGCCGCCCCAGATGCTCGGGGCCAGCCTCCAGAAGCGTAGCGAAACCCTTTGTTGTCCAGAACAAGTACCCGATAATGATAGGTAGACCCCAAACCAGCTTTGTATCTGCATGCAGACCAGCGAGACGGGCGGTTTCAGCTGTAATCGCACTCGCTGAGGCGATTGCAATGAATTCTTTTAAGCTACGTCCGCCCCATCGCCCCATGCTTTTTTTCCGGAAAAAAGCGTATCCGATTAGAGCTGCTAAGAAAGCTGTTACGGCCGCGGGGGCCGCGTTGGAGGCGAAGGCGGCAATTGCATCAAATGCGGTTATGGCTGGAGAAATGGCCATTTGGGGGAGGGAGAGCGCGGCAACGGCAGCGAAAGCGGCAATGACGGCGAAGGCAGCGATAGCTGCGAAGGCAGCAATAGCCGTAAAGGCAGCTATGGCGGCGGCGAAAGCAGCAAATGCAGCGGGCGGGGTAGCTAAAGCAGCTATGCCAGCGCCGATGGCAGCAACTCCGAGGTAAAGCAGCCGAGACGCCATTCTATCTTGGGCTTGACACCATTTGGACAGTTGCCCGAACGTCAAGGCGCTGGCAAGTCCGCCAATGGTGATGGTTCGAAGCCAAAGCTCCTGATCCCCTGCAACTATCATGGTGCTACCCACCGTTCCTGGCTGGTTTGTAACTGCCCAAACTGCGAAAACGGAGTAGATCGGGTAGAAAATCGCTAGGAATATGCAGCCCTCGAACAGCCGCGGCGACCAGGCAACGCCCCAATGCTCCGGCGGCTTGCCCTGCGCCTGCTGCTCCCACGACACATTACGGTCGATCCAGTCGAGCACGCCACCCATCACATTTCGGTAAAGTTCGCTGCCTCGGTCGAGCCGCAGGGCGGTGGCGATCTTGCGTTGGCTGTCGGGTTTATCCAGCGCATGATTGAGCGCCCAGAATACGGCAACGTAAAGCGCCAGCAGCAGAATTGGCAGCCAACCGCGACCGATGGCTTGCAGCAGGTCTTCTAGCAGCGCGCCATCCTTGCGCTGCTCCGACCAGATCAGGAAAGCGAGAGCCGCCAGCGCCAGCCAGCCAGCCCAGCCGAAATAGCTGCGGCTCGGCGCAACAGCGATAGCCTCGTCGCCGCCAGGTACGCGCTCGAAATGCGGCGCGGCGGGCGCCGGCTCGAAGGACGGCGGCGTTTGCGGCGCAACAGGCACGCTCAGCGCGCCGATAAGCCGGGCCTTGGCCTCGGCCTCGTCAATTCCCGTCAAGTCGATGCGTAGCAGCGGGGCGTACAGCTTGGGAAATTTGCAGGCCCGCACCACGACGTTGATGATCGTGCCGGCATAAGGAGCGGACACGTCCCACAAGAAAGCTTCGCGCTCCTGCTTCGAATAGGGCGCTTTCCGAGTGTCGTAATAGTCGGGCGAGCAGACCGCGATTAGGCGTTCGCTATCGTCAAGCGCCCCGGTCATCCAGCCTGCGATATTCTCGCCCGCGCTCAGCTCCCACGGCGCAAAGCGTACCGTGAAGCCGGCCTCGCGCAGTGTGTAGGCGATCCACTCCGCCTTGACCGCATCCGCCGAATTATAACTGATGAAGAAACCCGCCATCCGCGCCGCCCCTGAACGCAAAATATTATGGGGATATTTCATAACCCTCGAAATCAGACAAATGCAACGCTCCGTGGGGGGGGGGGCGGCCTGGTCGATGGCGCTCGAGAAGCCGGTGATCTCGACGTCGAAATCGATCTGCGTCTCGCTCAGAAACTGCAATTCGATGGCCAGGATCTCCGGGTCCCAGCCGGCGTTGATGGCCAGTTTGTTGTCGGCGAGCACATAAGCCCGCTTCTCGGCCTCCGACAGATGCTCGATGCGCTGGCACGGCACGCTGTGAAGCCCCAGGGTTAGCGCCGCCGCAGCCCGGCCATGACCCGCGATGATCATCCCCGTCTCGTCGATCAGGACAGGTTTGGTGAAGCCGAAGCGCGCGATGCTCGCGGCGATTCTTACGCGATCTGCTTTCTGGAATGGGTGCGCGCATTGCGCGGATTGGGTTTGAGCGCGGCCAGCGGCAAGCGCTCAAGGGTGGAATAGTCCGCCATGGTCATGTCTCTCCTGTTCAGGGCGGGTCACCCGCCTGTGCGCACAGGAGTGTGCCGCCCGCCGCGCCTGACGGCGAGGGAACGGCGGCCGGTGCCGGTCTCCAAGCTTGCAATCGGGGGGGAAACGGGAAGGACTCGCAGCAAAAGGCAAGCCCACAAGATATGGCATGTTTATAGACCGATTCGCCCGCATGTTGAAGGAGGGGCCTTGCTGGCGCGCCAACCAGGCGGTCAGCGTCGGGGGCCTCGGCACCGGCGCCGGAGACGAAATGCCCTGCGCGTGCTTCGCGAGCCTTCGCGGCTATCGCCCCAGGTCCTCGAGGAACTCGGATGCCGGATCGACGCCGGTGATCAACAGCCGGTCGCGGGCGCGGGTGCAGGCGACATAAAGCAGATGGCGTTCGGTGTTGTAGACCTCTTCCAGATCGGACTCATCGGCCACCGTCACGATCCGCTCCTGCAACGGCAGCACCTCGTCGTCGCAGGCCATCACGGCGACGGCCCGGAATTCAAGGCCCTTGGCGAGGTACATAGTGCTGATCGCGACCTTGCCTGCTTTCGCCTCTACCTTGTCGCTCAGCTCGACACCCGATGCGCCAGAGGCCTTGATCGCGGCCCGCGCGCGTTTCAGTTGCTCGCCGGTTCGAACGAACAGACCGACCTCGTGCGGCTGGCAACCCTCCTTCAGCCGGTCCGCGAGCCAGTGCCCAACGGCTTCGCTCTCCTCCGCGGCGGTGTCGAAGGTGCAGATCTCGGGCGCCGGTCCGTTGAACACAGAGATGGTGCCGCGGCGGCTCTCGGTGTTGCCGTCAACGTCGGAGATATTCGGCGGCAGCAGATGATCCGCCTGGGCGCGGATCTGGTGGGAGGTGCGATAGTTGATCCGCAGTGTGTGGGAGCGCCCTCGCACGTCGATGCCGAGCGATTTCCACGAGAAGGGCTGCTGGAAGATGCGTTGCCCGAGATCGCCGGCGAAGAACAGCCCGTCCGGCTGGTGCGAAACCAGTGTGGCCAGGAAGCGGGCTTCGGCAATGCTGATATCCTGCGCCTCGTCGACGACCGCGAAATCGAACGGCGGCTTCTCGGCCGCGCCATAATGCGCCGTCAGGCGGCCGAATACGCCGGACCATGTCACAGCCTTGCGCTCGGCAAGATCGGCGCGCAATTGCTCGAAGATCGACCACAGGGCTTGCCGCTGCTTGCCGCCAATCCGCGTCTTGCGGCCAAGGCGCGAGACATCGCGGTACTCCTCCCAGCTCTCGATTTGCCAAGCGTCGACGACTTCTGACCATTCCCCGGCGAGGAAGGGCAAGGAGAACTTCTGGCCATCGACCTGTCCCGCCGCCTCGGTGAGCAACGTATGGACGAGTGAAGGCGATGCGATGTTTGGCTGTCCGTACAAGCCTGAATAGAGGTCGTAGGCGACGCCAGTGATGGACTGCACGGTGATCCGCGCCAGTACGGCCGGTTCGTTTCCGGCCAGATACTGCAGCTTAACCTTCAACGCTTTGGCAAGAGCCTTGGAAAACGTCGTCAACAAAATGCGCGAGTGCGGCTGCGTGCGCGCCAGATACACTGCGCGATGCAGCGCCACCACCGTCTTGCCCGTTCCGGCCGAGCCGGAAACGCGCACTGGACCCGAATAGCTGCGCTCCACGTATTGCAGCTGGTCGGGATGGAGAAAGACCGCCCATTTTTCCCAGGGATAGTTGAGCGCACGTTCCAGTTCCTCGATGTTGGTCAGAACCCGGAAACGCCGCTGCGCGTCGGGATGGGCGAACGGATCGGCCTCCATGGGCGCCGTCACTGGCGGCTCCGGCTTCTCGCCGACGGCCAGCTTTAGAAGCGCCTCCTGCGCCTCCTGCGGCAGATGCGAGATGATGTCGAACAGCGTGTCGTCGGTCGCCAGGCGAACGTCGTTCACCCACTCTTCGGGCACGCCAAAGGCCATCAGTTCGGCCTTGCGCAGATTGTCAAAGAGTTTCGGCTGCGAGGCGGGCGTGGCGGCAATCGGCTCGGCAACCTCCTTCGGCTTGAAGATTTCCACCTCTTCGACGCGCTCGCGCACCTCGACGAGTTGCATGGCACCGGTTGTGGGGTGGCGTTCGATTTTGCGGCGCTCGGCCCATTTGTAGGCGTCGTCGTGATGATCGACATAGACGAGCAACAGGCTGGATCGCGTGCGGTGAACGATCAGCCGGATGTCGGCGTTCACCCGCACTGACCAAAAGTTCGAGTCCTTGGCGCGGTCCAGCTTGTGGAAGGAAAGTCCCGGCGCGGCCGGGTTCAGCTGGAGGTCGAAGGCAGTGGTCTTGGCCGCCTTCTGCTCCTGCGCGGTCAGGCGGGTGAGGCTGTCGGTGAAGGTGTCGGCGATGCGGAATTCCACTTAGGCGGCACCTTCCTCGGACAAGATGGCGTCCGCGCGCCGGACGATTCCAAGGATCAGGCCGCTGTCGAACGCATCCAGCAAGGCGCCCTCGCAGAATCGGTCCTGCCGGATGACGACCGTCAATAACCGCGAAAGGTCCTCGCGGCCTGCTGACGCAAGAAACCTTGGCTGATCTCGAAGCCTTTGCGCAGTGCGCGATTCCGCCCACTCTGGCCAGTTGAACTGGGAATCAAGCCAGCCTTTCTCGTAGGCGGCTTCCAGAAACGCCTGGGCCGTTTCCCCCAGCGCGACATAGGGCATCTGCATGGCCCCGCTGCCCGCGTCCCGCGGAGAAACCCACTCCCCGGCCCTGAACTCCGGGTCGGACAGTCGGTCCAGAAACCCGGCCAGGCTTTTCAACGCGCCATGATCCATCTGCAAACTCCCTACACCGCAAACACCTTCATCACCTCGTCCCCGAGGTGGTTGATCACCTTCACCGCGATCCGCCCAGACTTGGGCTTCGCAAACGGTCGGGACACGTCGGAATTCAACGTTTCCCACGCCTCCTCGTCGATCTCCGCCTTAAGCGTTGTCCTCAGCGCCTTGTAGGGGTCGTTGGCGCCGAGGAAATAGGCGTGCCGGACGAAGAACGATTCCTCGTTGTAGTCCGTGTCCAGCATCCACAGGGCGATGCCGTCGGTGCCTTCGGACAGCACCTCGCCGGTCTGGGGCTTGAACACGTCCACGCCGAAGACCCGGACCCGGATCAGCCCGTCCCCCGCGTCCTCGATCTTGATGTCGGGCTCACCGAAGATCACGAACAGGTTGCCCGCGCCGGTGGCCTTCAGATCGGCGCCCATGTGCAGGTCGGGGTTCATGCGGGCCTTCAGGACCGGCACGCGGCCCAGCTTGTCGAACTCGGCGGAATGGGCGTCGTAGTTGAAGGCGCAGGCGATCAGAGCATCGAAGCCCGCGTCGCCGGCCTCGCGCGCGGCGGCGACCAGGTCGGGGCGGCTGACGGTGCCGAACTCGGGGCCGATGAACACACCGGCGCGGCGCTGGGTGTCGCCTTCCATGAAGGTGCCCTCGGCGGCGATCCAGTTGCCGGGCCAGCCGGTCAGGGCGGTGAAGGTGATCCGGTCCTCCTTGTGGGCCTGCTGCACGCCCGCGACCTTGAGGTTTTCGAGGATCATGTGGGCGAAGTCATTGAAATCACGCGGAGTTTCTACACG
>DAIQNP010000145.1:0-6881 GCA_036788335.1 Erythrobacter sp. | reverse complement strand
GTTCCCAGTCAAGCGACAGACGCACCAGCGCCAGCGCCGCTTCGATCCGGTTGATGTAAGCCTGGGCCTCGGCCCGCATGATCTGTCCTTCACATCCGCAATGGCGGCCCCGATTAGCGCTGCCTGCGCGATTGTAAAGCGCAGGGCGCGGCAGCCGGTCGCAGCCTATCGCCGCAGCGCGCGCACCGCCGCGAGGGTTTTGGTGACATGGCCGCGGTAATCGCCGCTGGAATGCACGGCGGTGATCCGGCCATCGGGCGCGATGACATAGGAGGTGCGGCTGGCCAGGCCCGATCCGCCCATCGCCACATCATAGGCGGCAATCACCTTGGTGCTGGCGACCCCGACCGGGAAGGCATCGCGGCATTCCTCGCGGCTGAAGCGCTTCAACGTGTCGATATCGTCGTTGGACATGCCGATCACGCTGGCCCCGGCAGCCTTGAACTGCGGCATCGCCTCGGCAAAGGCGTTGGCTTCGAGGGTGCAGCCCTGGGTGAAGGCCTTCGGATAGAAATAGAGCACCACCGGGCCTTTGGCGAGCGCGGCGTTGAGCGAGAAGCCGAACTCCTTACCTGCCAGCGCAGCACGTGTGGTGAACGCCGGCGCCTTGGCACCGCTGGGCAATTCCGCCGACGCCGGGGTGAAAGCCAGCAGGGCGAGAACGGGGGCGCTCAGCAGCGCGAGGCTTGGTTTGGTCATGCGCGTTCAACTCCCTGCGTCCGCGCCGGTTCCGGCGAGCGCATTCAGTACAATCCGCCCTGCTGTTCGGCGAAACCTTCGGGCGAGCCTTCGTCCTCTTCCACCACGGCGCTCGCCGCGCTGGCGCGCCCGGTCCGCAGCAATTGCAGGATCTCGTTGCGGCGGGCGGCGATTTCGTCCTGCCGGGTGTAGCGCTCAGGCTCGGTATCGGGCTTGAACGCTTCCCAGATGATCGCCGACTTGGGATCGTCGCTGGGCCAGCCATCGAACACACGCTTGCCCGAGCGGCGGTCGATCCGCACCATCCGCACCCCCGCCGGCGCGACTGCGGGCAGGTCCGACCACTTGTCGCGGGTCTTTTCGATCAGGCTCTTGATGATCGGCGCGGAGATCGTGCCGCCGAAGGCATAGCCGCCCATGTTGCGCGGCTGGTCGAAGCCCACGTAAGCGCCCGCGATCATCTGCTGGGTGCCGCCGATGAACCACACGTCCTTGGGCCCGGTGGTGGTCCCGGTCTTGCCGAACAGCGGCAGTTCGAGCGAGTTGAGCACCGTCGCCGTCCCGCGGCTGACCGCGCCGCGCAGCATGTGCATCACCTGAAATGCGGTGCGCGCATCCATCGCCTGGCTGCCGCGCATGCCCAGACGCGGCATCGGCGTGCCGTCCCACTTCGCCATGTTGCAGCCCCGGCAATCGCGATTGTCCGCGCGCCAAAGCACCTTGCCGCGCCGGTCCTGCACATAATCGATCACCGTCGGCGGGTTGAGCCGCCCGTGATTGGCGAGCGCAGCATAGCCTGCCACCATCTTCACCAGCGTCGTCTCGCCTGCGCCCAGCGCGGTCGAGGGATAGGGATCGAACGTGCCGATCCCCAGCTTCTCGATCCCGTTGACCACATTGGGCATCCCTGCGGTCATGCCGATCTGAACGGTCATGATATTTTGCGACTGTTCGAGGCCGTAACGCATCGGAAACTGTCCGGCGCGCCCGCCGCGAATGCACTTTTCGCCAAGGTTGGCGCCCTGATAGTAACAGAACCGCGAATTATCGATCTGGGTTGACGGGGTCATGCCATTATCGAGGCCGGCGGCATAGACGAAGGGCTTGATGGTCGAGCCGGGCTGACGCTGGGCCTGAGTCGCGCGGTTGAAATCGGACAGGCGGTGGTCGAACCCGCCCTGCATCGCCAGCACCCGCCCATATTGCGCGTTCTGAACCACCAGCGCGCCCTGTGCTTCGGGCACGGTGCGCACCCGCCAGCCATTGCCCGCCGGACTGGCCGCGATCACGTCCCCGGCTTTCAACGCATCGGGCAGGTTGGAAAGCGGGGCCTCGGTGCCGTCGGAAAATCCGATTTGCGCCGCCGAGCCGCTGCGGCTGGTGACCACGCCGACGCGCCAGTCCTGATAATTGATCCCCAGCGGAGAGCTCGCCAGCTGGCCCGCCCAGTCGCCGCCCGACACGTCGATTGTCGCGATCGGCCCATGCCACCCGCGCGCGCCGCCGTAGCGCATCAGCCCTTCGCGCAGCGCATCGCGCGCCGCCAGCTGGATTTCGGGATCGAGCGAGGTGCGCACCCACAGCCCGCCGGCATAGACCGAATTGGGGCTGTCCTCGGCCGTCTCGCCGAACCGCTGGATCAACTCGCGCCGCACTTCTTCCAGAAAATAGCCCGCATCGACGCTGCGTTCGCGCCGCTGCGTCACCAGCCCGAGCGGCATGGCGGCGGCATCGGCCTGCTCGGCAGCAGTGATGAAGCCGTTCGCCTGCATCTGGCCCAGCACGAAATTGCGCCGGCCGAGCGCCGCCTGCTCCTCGCCGCTGCGGCCGTAGCGTTCGGGCGCCTTGGGCAGGATCGCCAGAAATGCCATCTCATGCAGTTCGAGATCGGCGACGTCCTTGTCGTAATAGGCGCGCGCCGCCGCCTGCACCCCGAACGAACGGCGACCGAGCGGAATTTCGTTGAGATACAGCTCGAGGATTTCCTGCTTGGTCAGCACCTGTTCGATGCGGCCGGCGAGGATCATCTCCTTCAGCTTGCGCGTCACCGAATATTCGTCGCCCAGCAACAGGTTCTTGGCGACCTGCTGGGTGATGGTCGACCCGCCCACCGCCCGCTCTCCCGAGCCGAGCTTGGTGGCATAATCGAACACCGCATTGACCGTGCCGAAGAAATCCACCCCGCCGTGGCTGAAGAAGGTCTTGTCCTCGGCCGACAGATAGGCCTCGATCAGCCGGTCGGGAAAATCGGGATATTGCAGCTGCACCCGCCGCTCGCGCGCGTAGGAATGCACGATCTCGCCGTCATGTCCGCGCACCACTGTGGGCAGCGGCGTTTCGTAGATAAGCAACGCCTCGGCCTCGGGCAGATCGCTGGCGAGCCACACGAACACCGCAATCCACAGCGCAAGAAACAGGGCGACAAGCGCGGCGGCCAGCTTGAACAGCAGGCTTTCGTGCCACTTGGCCGCAAACCACGCAGCCGCACCGCGCACGTCGCGGTCGATCCGGTAGCGGGCATAGGTCCAGGTCGAGGAAGTGTGATCAGTCATCTGCGATGCGGGCAGGTAGCACGCGGTGCGCGGCCATTGCTAGCCGATTTGCACCGTTCATCGCGCTATGTTCGTGCTCTATTCGCTTGGGGCCGAACTGTTGCCCTGGCGCACCAGATAGACCCGGATAGCGCGCGCCAGCACGGCGGCATAACGCGCCCTGCCCTCCGGTGTGGTCAGCAGCGCACGGTCGGAGCGGTTGGTGACGAAGCCGCTTTCGAACAGGACAGAAGGCACATCGGGCGCGCGCAGCACTGCCAGCGCGGCCGAGCGGCGCGGCTGGGGATGGAAGGCCAGCGTCTCGGCCCCCTCGCGCACCACCAGTCCGGCCAGTTCCCCGGCGGCTTCCTGCGTGCGCTGCTGCGACAATTCGACCAGGATCGTGCTGACCGCCGCGCTTTGTCCGTCAATCGTCACGCCGTTCAGCCGGTCGGCGCTGTTTTCGCGCGCCGCGAAGCGCGCGGCGGCCTCGCTCGATGCCTCGTTCGACAGCGTATAGATCGTCGCCCCGCTGACCTCTTCGCTGGTCCCGGCGGAATCGGCGTGGATCGACAGGAACAGGTCGGCCTCGAGCCGCCGCGCGATTTCGGGGCGGGCGCCCAGCGGTACGATGCGATCGTCCGCGCGGGTCAGCGCGATGCGAATGCCGCCGCCGCGCAGCAATTCGTCGCGCAGCGCCAGGGCGATGGCCAGGGTGATGTCCTTTTCGCGCACCTTGCGCCCCGACGCGTCCTCGCCGACGGCTCCCGGATCGCGCCCGCCGTGCCCGGCATCGATCACCACCAGCGGCAGCGCCGGATCGTCCGGCCCGGCAATCGGCGGCAATTCGACCGGCGCGCCCGCGTCACCTGCCGCCTTAACCGCGAACCGCAGCACGTATTCGCGGCCCAGTTCGGGGACCGGAATGCGCTGGCCCAACCCTGCCATGCCGCCGATCAGCAACAGGGGGATGACAAGGATCAGTAACAGCAGGGTGCGAAAGCTCATGGCGCAAGCCACTTACGTTGCACCCCTGCCATCGCGCAATAGAGTTGCGGGTCTCGCACCAGAGTGCTAGCGAGACATGCAGAGAGGCAAGGACGCAGACCCGTGGGTTCTTGCGCTATCGTCTCTCGCTTTACCGGACTCCCATATTCTTGCGGCGATCCGGCCCATGACAGGTTGATGCAGTGACGAGATTCCCCACCCCGCAAACCGCAAAGGCCAGCATCACTGCCGGCTGCACGGATATTGCGGGCCGGGGTTCGGCACACCGCCGCGCTCGCGCCGCTGCAGACACAAGCTTCGCTGTTCGTGCCCATACCGGGTCGAGCGCGACACTCCCTTCCGGACAGCCCATCGGGCAGACCGGATCATCCCACAATACGCGCCCCCATGATGCCCTTGAACGGGCAAGGCCGGGCGCATGGAGAACATTCAATGGCAACGCGCATGCTTATCGATGCGCGCCACCCGGAAGAAACCCGGGTGGCGGTTCTCACAGGCAACCGGATTGAGGAATTCGATTTCGAATCTGCTGAACACAAGCAGATCAAAGGCAATATCTACCTCGCCAAGGTAACACGGGTCGAACCTTCGCTGCAGGCAGCGTTCGTCGATTTTGGCGGCAATCGCCACGGATTCCTCGCCTTCAGCGAAATCCACCCCGACTACTATCAGATACCCAAGGCTGATCGCGACGCGCTGCTGGCCGAAGAAGCCGAAGCCGCCGAGGAAGAAGAACGCCTGCGCGCCGAAGAGGAAGATGAAGGCATCGCCCCCGGCGATGAATATGACGCCGAAGACGACAGCGGCGGCGCGTTGGCCGAAGATTTCGCGGAAAATGGCGTCGAGGAAATCGACACCTCGGACAAGGACGACGTCGCGACCATCGAAGATGGCGCATCGGACGATGATTCGTCTGATGATGGCGATGACGACAATGGCGATAGCGACGGCGACAATGCCGAAAACGACCAGTCCGACGATGGCGAGCAGGATCGCGGCCGGGGCCGCCGCGGTCGTCGCCGTCATGGTGGCAAGGGTGATGGCAGGAATGCCAAGGGCCGCAGCCGCGCCAAGCAGGTCGATGAAGTCCGCGCCAAGCGCATGGAACTGCGCCGCCGGTACAAGATTCAGGACGTGATCCAGCGCCGCCAGGTGTTGCTGGTGCAGGTCGTGAAGGAAGAACGCGGCAACAAGGGTGCGGCGCTGACCTCGTACCTCAGCCTTGCCGGGCGTTACACCGTGCTGATGCCCAACAGCTCGCACGGCGGGGGGATCAGCCGCAAGATCAGCTCCACCAGCGATCGCAAGCGTCTGAAAGACATGGTATCGGATCTCAAGCTGCCGCGCAGCATGGGCCTGATCGTGCGCACCGCCGGGATGAGCCGCACCAAGCCCGAGATCAAGCGCGACTTCGATTACCTCGCCCGCGTGTGGGACGAAATCCGCGAAAAGACGCTGGCCTCGGTCGCGCCGGCTCTGATCCATTCGGACAGCGACCTGATCAAGCGCGCGATCCGTGACATCTACAACAAGGACATCGAGGAAGTCGTCGTCGAGGGCGAGGACGGCTACAAGTCGGCCAAGGCCTTCATGAAACTGCTGATGCCCAGCCATGCGCGGCGGGTGAAGGCCTATTCCGATCCGGTCCCGCTGTTCCAGCGTTACGGCGCGGAGGACCAGCTCAAGGCGATGTATGATCCGATGGTGCAGCTCAAGTCGGGCGGCTACCTGATCATCAACCCGACCGAGGCGCTGGTGTCGATCGACATCAACTCCGGGCGTTCCACCAAGGAACACGGGATCGAGGCGACCGCGCTTCATACCAATCTCGAAGCCGCCAAGGAAATCGCCCGCCAGCTGCGCCTGCGCGACATGGCCGGGCTGGTGGTAATCGACTTCATCGACATGGAATATTCGAACAACGTTCGCAAAGTCGAAAAGGCGATGAAGGACGCCCTCAAGAACGACCGGGCACGGATCCAGGTCGGGCGGATCAGCTCCTTCGGGCTGATGGAAATGAGCCGCCAGCGGCTGCGCACCGGGGTCCTTGAAGCCACCACCCGGTCGTGCCCGCATTGCGATGGCACCGGGTTGGTGCGCACCGCATCGTCGGCCGGCCTTTCGGCGTTGCGCCTGATCGAGGACGAGGCGGCCAAGGGCAAGGGCATGCAGATCCGTCTGGGCGCCAGCACCGAAGCGGCAATCTACCTCCTCAACGAAAAGCGCGCCGACCTCGTCGAGATCGAGCATCGCTACGGCGTCAGCGTCGAAGTCGTTCCCGAAGGCGAGGACGAAGGTGCCAAGATGAGCGTGTCGAGCTACGGCCCGCGCCCCTCGCACGCCCCCAAGTTCGAACCGATCGTCGATGATGACGAAGACGACGAGGACCTGCCCGAGGACGAACTCGAGGAAGAGGAAGACGAACGTCCGGCTCCCCAGCGCCGCGAACGGGGCGAACGCAGTGAGCGTGCCGAAGGGGCCGAAAGCGAAGACGACGCCGCCCGCCGCAAAAAGCGCCGCCGCCGGCGCGGAGGCCGCAACCGTAGCCGCGGTGATCGTGAAGATGGCGCAGAAGGCGAAGGCTTTGAAGGCGAAGATCGCGACGACACCGGCTCCGACACAGGCGCCGACACCACCGATGAC
>DAIQNP010000144.1:0-6895 GCA_036788335.1 Erythrobacter sp. | reverse complement strand
CGCGCTGCACACGTCGTTTTCGCGCAGCAGATCGCCGATCTTGTAGGCTTCAACCGCGTGATGGAAGGCGGTGACCTTGTAGCCCATCTCCTTGGCCATATCCATCACCAGCGCCATTTCATCGGCGCGGTAGCAGTGGTTGTGGACGAGGATATCGCCCTTCAGCACGCCCACCAGCGTTTCCTTGCCGAGATCGCGCTTGGCCTTGGGATCATTGGCATAATCGATCGCGCCGAGCCAGGTTGCGCGGTTGACCGCAAGGTTGCCCATCCGGGTCGAGGGCATCCGCCCGCGGCTGCCATAGACGCGCTTGGGGTTCTCCCCGCAGGCCATCTTGAAGCCATAGGGCGCGCCGGGAAACTTCATTTGCTGGGTGGTGCGACCGGGCACGTTCTTGAGCGTTACCGCGCGTCCGCCCATCAGGTTGGCCGAACCGGGAAGGATTTGCAGCGCGGTGATCCCGCCATTGGCCAGCGCGCGGGCAAAGCCGGGGTCCTGCGGCCAGACCGAATGTTCGGCCCAGACTTCGGGCGTGGTCGGGCTGGTCGCCTCGTTCCCGTCCGAATGCGCGTCGACGCCGGGCGAGGGGTAGTCGCCAAGGTGCGAGTGGATGTCGATGATACCGGGGGTGACGAACTTGCCGGCGGCGTCGATCACGGTGACATCCGCCGGGATCGGGGTATCGGGGCCGCCCACGGCGGTGATTGTGCCGCCGGACATGAACACCACGCCGCCCTCGATCTTGCCGCCCTTGCCATCATAGATGGTCGCGCCGGTCAGCGCGGTGGCGACGCCGGGATAGGGCTTGTAGGTCGAGGGGAAGACGCCGTCGCTTTCGAGCTTGGCGGCGAAGGTGTTGTCGTCCTTGTCCATCGCGGTGCCGGAGCTATCGCCCGCCGCCCCGGTGGTGGCGCAGGCACCGAGCGCCAATGCGCTGGCCAAGGTGGCGAACGCGCCCATGCGCGCGCGCCGGATCAATTCATGCTTCATCGAAGACCTTTCCCGTTTCCCCGGCACAAAGTGTGAAGAGGAAACGGGTGGATGTCCACACGCGTGGACAGACTTTGCGTCAGGTCGATCTTATTCCGCCGGACGGGTGGCGGGGTGGACACCGGCCTGCTGCGGTTCGAGCCCGGCTCCGGCCTGGCCTTCCAGATCATCGCCGACATTGTCGTCGCGCAAGGTGTCGAGATGCATCAGCTTCTTGATCAAGGGGCTGATGACCAGCACGCCGACGCCCACCGCAATCGCGATCCATCCGATCTGGCTGTAGACGGCCAGAACGACCTCCTTGCCCGCGCCCTCGCCCGAGGCCGCTTCGGACCCGGTCGCCGCGGCGATCAGGCCGGCGACGAAATTGCCGGTGGCCGAGGCGAAGAACC
This sequence comes from Erythrobacter sp., assembly GCA_036788335.1. GTDB lineage: Bacteria > Pseudomonadota > Alphaproteobacteria > Sphingomonadales > Sphingomonadaceae > Erythrobacter. The sequence continues at coordinate 5,513 of DAIQNP010000144.1, read as the reverse complement.
ACGTTCCCATGATCAGCGATGCCATGTGGGCCGGGGCCAGGCGGTTCATGGCCGAGAGGCCGACCGGGCTGAGGCACAGCTCGCCGGTGGTGTGCAGCAGGTAGATCAGGAAGATGAACAGCACCGGGGTAAGGTTGCCCGTCGCCGCGCCCGCGACAAGCACCAGAAAGCCCGCGCCAAGCTGCATCAGCGCAAGGCCGAATTTGGCTGGGGTCGAAGGCTCAAGCCCGCGACGCCCGAGGGACGTCCAGAGCCATGCGAACAGCGGTGCAAGCAGGACGATGTAGATCGCGTTGATCGACTGGAACATCGAGGCGGGCACATCAAAGCCCAGCATGTTCCGATCAACGTGGCGGTCCGTGTAGAGATTGAGCGAGGAGCCCGCCTGTTCGAACAGCGCCCAGAACAGGATCGAGCCGAGGATCAGGAACATCGCCGCGAAGATCCGGTCGCGTTCGTGCCGGTCAAGCTTTACCACCGCCGTGAACAGCACATAGGCCACCAGCGCCGCGCCAGCCAGGCCCAGCAGCGTGCCGACCACCGACTGGTTCTGCACCATCCACCAGCACGCCACCACAGCGCCGAGGCCGATCGCATAAAGGCCCCATTCAAGCCCCTTGCCCAATATCGCCGGCGGCTCGCCCCGGCCCAGCAGCAACGGCTTGCCCCAGGTGAAGACGATCAGGCCCAGCAGCATCCCGAAGCCCGCCGCGCCGAAGCCGTAGGCCCAGCCATAGGTCTGGCCGAGATAGCCGCACAGCAGCGAACCCAGCGCCGCACCCAGATTGATGCCCATGTAGAAGATCGTATAGGCCCCGTCGCGCCGGACATCGGTGCGCGGGTAGAGCTGGCCGACGATCACCGAGATGTTCGCCTTGAGGAAGCCCGAGCCGACGATGATGAACGCCAGCGCCAGCCAGAACATGTTGAGCGCGGCCGGATCCTGTCCGCCGCTGCCTTCGAAGCCCATCAGGAAATGGCCGAAGGTCAGCAGCACCGCGCCATAGGCCACCGCCTTGCGCTGCCCCAGATACTTGTCCGCCAGATAGCCGCCCAGCACCGGGGTGATATAGACCAGCGCCGTGTAAGCGCCGTAGATCACGCCCGCTTCGCTGTCGGAAAAGAGCCAGTGCTGGGTGAGGTAGAAGATCAGCAGCGCGCGCATCCCGTAATAGGAAAAGCGCTCCCACATCTCGGCGAAGAACAGGACGAACAGTCCCTTCGGGTGGCCGAGGAAAGTCCCGGCGCTGTCCCCGTGCGGAAGCTCAGCTGTGGCCATGTAAGCAGATATCCCTTCTGCGCGCCGCTCTCCGGCGCGATCCCAAGCGGCGCAACCTAACGCCTCAATCCATCATGTGAAGCTTTAGTTGCAGCCGAAACCGCCTTGCCCCGCGCCATCCCCCGCATCCTGCTGTGCTTGACGCGCATGGCTGTATTATGGCACTGATGCACCTCGCAAGGGACATCCGTCAACCATGAACCCCAACCGCCCGAATTCCAACAGGCCCGTCTATCTCAAGCTGCGCGACCAGATCGCAGCCGCGATCATCGACGGCGCTTACCCCGAAGGCAAAATGCTGCCGTCGGTGCGTGCGCTTGCGGCGGAGCAGGGGGCAAACCCGCTGACCGTGGCCAAGGCCTATCAGCAATTCCAGAATGACGGCTTGGTCGAAGTTCAGCGCGGCGTCGGCATGTATGTGGTCAAAGGTGCCGCCGACCGGCTGCGCGCGCGCGAACGCGATACCTTCCTGCGCGAGGAATGGCCCGAAATCCGCAGCCGGATGCGGCGCCTCGGCCTCGATCCGGCTGATCTTGCGCTGCAACCGTAACACCGCACCACCCTGCCCATTTGCGCAAGTTGCGTATATTACGAAAGTCTGTGACACGTTACCGGGATTGACCGCACGGGATTGCGTCTGTGCAGCCAGTGTGATTATAGGGGCCGCCCTTCGGGTCGCGGGCGAGTTGGGGAAACAGCGGAACAATCCGCATTACGGCGTGACATGGCGGCTTGACCGCGCATGGGCGTCGGGAGATCGAGATGATCAGATCCGAGTTGTTGCAGGAACTGCACAAGGACAATCCGGAATTGCGTGCCGAAGAGATCGAACAGGTGGTCGATATCTTCTTCGATGAAATCGCGCAGCGGCTGGCCGAAGGCGGCCGGGTCGAACTGCGCGGGTTCGGTGCCTTTTCCACGCGGGAGCGCGACGCGCGCAGCGGGCGCAATCCGCGCACCGGTGAAGCGGTCGATGTTCCGGCCAAGCGCGTGCCGTACTTCAAGGCCGGCAAGGAAATCCGCGAGCGGTTGAACAAGTAAGCGGCCCGGCGCGTCCGCGCGCCGCCCGCTAGGCTGCGACCGGCAGCCGCTCCTCGTCCGCAAGGCCGGGTCGGGGAATCCTGCGTTCGTGGCCGAGCGCGGCGAACACCAGATCGGCCAGCCGTTCCTGCCCGCCACCAGCCGAGATGTCGACCGGCACCATCCCGAGCGCGAGGAATTCCTCCTCTGCTTCCGGGCCGGGCAGCGCCATGATGCGGGCGATCCCCGGCAGCCGCTCCTGCACCAGCGGCGTGATTTCGCGCGAGACCGCCAGGTTGCCGGTCGCCACCACCACCACCTGTCGCCGCGCGAAGCCGAGCGCGTCCCAGCTGCGCGGATCGCCGGGATTGGCGGAATGCACGTGATAGCCATCGGCCAGCGCGATCTCGAACCGGGCATGGTCGGGTTCGACCGCGAGATAGCCGATGCCGTTGTGATCCAGCGCATCGGCCACCGTGCGTCCCGCCGGGGTCATGCCGATCAGGATCACCGGCGCATCGTCGCCTGCCAGCTTGGCATCGGCGGGGCCAGCGCGCAGCCGCCCTGCCAGCTTGCGTCCCGCCGTCGATACTGCCGGGGTCACTGCCAGGCTGATGGCGATCGCGGTGATCAGGGTGGAGACCAGCCGCTCGTCCGCCAGCCCGGCGACCGCCGGCAGCGCCAGCAGCACCAGCGCAAACTCGCTTCCCTGCCCGAGCAGGAAGCCGAGCTGGATCGAGCCGGGCACCGACCAGCGATTGGCCAGCGCGGCCAGCACGTTGAAGGCACATTTGACAAGCACCAGCCCGGTTGCCGCCGCCAGCACCAGCAGCCAGTTTTCGGCCAGCAGCACCGGATCGATGGCCAGCCCGACCGAGATGAAGAAGAAGCTCAGGAACAGCCCGCGAAAGGCATCGATCTCGCTTTGCACCAGAATGCGATACCGCGAATCCGCCACCGCCATCCCGCCGAGGAACGCGCCGAGCGTCAGCGACAGCCCCGCCACCCCGGTCGCCCACCCGGCGGCGAGCGCGATGAACAGCGCGGTGGCGGTATAGACCTCGCTGCTGGCCGCGCGGGCGATCAGGCGAAACAAAGGTCCGGTGAGGTAACGTGCGAACAGCACCGCGACGGCGAAGGCCGCCAGCGCCTTGGCTCCGGCAAGGCCGAGCGCGGGAACCATCGCCCCCCCGCTGCCCAGCGCGCCCGCCGCCACCAGCAGCAGGATCGCGGCAATGTCCTGAAAAATGAGGATCGATTGCGCCGCGCGGCCGACCGGGCAATCTTCCTGCCCGCGCTCGCGGATCAACCCGATCACCACCGCAGTCGAGGACAGGCCCATCGCGAAACCGGCAATGATGGCGAAGGCCGGCGGCAGGCCCAGCACCGCGAACAGCGCGGCGAAGGCCCCGCCCGCGACCAGCATCTGCAAGGCGCCGAAGCCGAAGATATTGCCTGCCTCGGCCCGGATCCGTCCCAGCGAGAAGTGCAGGCCGAGGTTGAACAGCAGGAACATCACGCCTGCTTCGGCCATCGCGGCGACCACCGGCCCGCTGAAGGCGTCGGCATAGCCAAGGCTGGCGAGGCCGAGACCCAGCCCGAGATAGCCGACGATCGGGCTCAGCCGCAGGCTGCGCGACACCAGCGCCGCGCCGATGCCAAGGCCCAGCAGCATGATCGCCGGCTGGATCGTGGCCACCACCGAATGCGCATCGTGAACCGTATCGCCTGCCATGATGCCCCTCGCCAATTGCCGCCGGGCGCAAAATGGTGTGCGGGACGCCTTGTGGCAAGCTCTGGCGCGAAGGCGGTAACCTGTGGCAAGGGCGTGATGGCCGATATGCGGGCGTGGCGGAATGGTAGACGCCGGGGACTTAAAATCCCCTGAGCTTTGCTCGTGCGGGTTCGAATCCCGCCGCCCGTACCACCGCCCACCGGCGGGCGCCCACCCGGCGCAGCAAATGCCGACCAAACCGCGCAAACGCGCCTGCGATCAAACCGCTAGCAGCCATTATCCCGCCCTTAACCGGTCACACCTAAGCGTTGCAGGCGGTACACGTGACACGCAATCCGTCGCCCTTCGATCCGAGGGTGCGCGGCGGAGCTGGGGCAAAGAGCGGCATGGACAAGGCGGCGAACACAGTCTGGACGGCGGAGGAATCGGCGCAAGCCGGGGCCGATGCGCGCGCCGCGCCGCGTTTCACCCTGCTGATCCGGGCCGCCAAGCTGACCACCGCGCAGGGCGAATTCGTCTGTGTCATCCGCGACGTTTCGGACACCGGGCTGTCGGTGCGCCTGTTCCATGCCCTCCCGCCCTCCGAAGAGTACGAACTGCACATGCCCGCCGACGCGGTCTATCCGATCCGCAACGTGTGGCAGCGGGACAACGAAGCCGGGTTCGCCTTCGTCGCTCCCGTCAATGTCCAGAAGCTGGTCAACGAATCCAGCGAATATCCCAAACGCGGCCTGCGGCTGGGCCTGTGCTTCCCGATCGCGATCATGACGCTGAACGAGACGTGCGAGGCCTATGTCGAGAACCTGTCGCAGCAGGGCGCACGGATCGAATGCGCGGGGCATTATGCGATCGACCAGACGGTGCGCGTGGCCGCGCCCTGGCTCGAAGGCACCTCGCGCGAGGTGCGGGCCAAGATCCGCTGGCGGCGCGGTCATCATTACGGGCTGGTGTTCGACGACACTTTCACGCTGGGTGAATTCTCGCGCTTTGCTGCGCGGGTGCAGTTGCCGGGCCTGCTCGAACCCTAAACGCGCCGCTCCGCAGACATCCCGGGGAGGCGGTGAAAAAGCCGGTCAGGAATGGCGCCGCATTTACTGCTTGCTAACCATTTTCCTTCACTCCCGGCCCTACCAACGCCGAGCCTGCCGCACAGCCAGCGCGGGACGGCGAGCACATGGGGGCACGCATGACGTTGAACGACACCGATCAGCCGCAGACAGTTCGCGCCGGAACCAATGGTTCGGGGATCATCGATGTCGACGTGGCGATCATTGGCGCCGGGCCTGCGGGCCTGACCGCCGGCTACCTGCTGACCAAGGCCGGCAAGAGCGTCGCGATCATCGAGCAGGACGAGACTTACGTGGGCGGCATCAGCCGCACGGTCGAACATGAAGGCTATCGGTTCGATATCGGCGGGCACCGCTTCTTTTCCAAGTCGCAGGCGGTGGTCGACCTGTGGAACGAGATCCTGCCCGACGA
>DAIQNP010000143.1:0-6907 GCA_036788335.1 Erythrobacter sp. | reverse complement strand
TGCTGCAAGACGCGCTGGACGGCGGCGAGCCCAAGCAGGACACGGCAGGGGTGATCCGGCTGCTGCTGGATTTTTCCGGGTCGAGTGTGCAGGGCACCGTGACCGGGACCAGGGGGCTGCGCTTCACCCTGCAACTGAGCGGGCTTGTCGAGAACGGGTTCTGCCAATTGACCGACCAGCCCCGCACAGTGGTGCTTGCCGGACAATGCAGCGCGGACGGCTTTCATGGCGAACTGAAAGACGACCCCGAATACGGGGTTCGCACCAGGCTGCAATTGTCCGCCCGCGCCAGTTCGACGACGGACTTCGATGAGCGGGACCTGGCGCAGGCCGGCGATGTCGATGCGATCTTTCTGTTGGGCCTCGTCTACCAAGGGGAAGCCAAGACCGATTTCGTCCGGCGCGACATCAGCCAGGCGATGCGCTGGTTTGAAATGGGAACGAACGCCGGCCATGCCCCTTCGATGTATTCGCTCGGCTTCATTCACTACGAAGGCCAGAATGGGGACCGGGACGATGCCGCGGCGCTGGCGCAGTTCACGCGTTGCGCCGGTCGGACTTCGGACCTTCAGGCGCAATGCCACCTTGTCGCAGGCTCGATGCACTTCGGCGGCAGAGGAACACCCGAGAACCGGGCCAAGGTGGCCGCGCATTGGCGAAGCTGTGCCGGGCTTGGCGAGCAGGACTGCGCGGCCCGGTTGGCACGATTCGGGTTGTGACAGCATGAAAAACCCCGGCGGTGGATGCCGCCGGGGTTTCGTATTTTTTCCGGTTGGGCCGCCTCAGGCGAAGCCCGAGGCGTCAGACGCGGCGTTGCCGCGCTGGCCGGATCGGCGCGAGCACCGGCCAGCACAGCTGGCCGGGCCGCTGTCCGATCAGAAGCCCATGCCGCCCATGTCGGGCATCGGGGGCGAAGCCGGCTTGTCTTCCGGACGTTCCACGATCGCCGCTTCGGTGGTGATCAGCAGGCCGGCGACAGACGCCGCGTCCTGCAGCGCGGTGCGAACCACCTTGGTCGGGTCGATCACGCCGGCCTTGACCAGGTTTTCATAGGTGTCGGTCGCGGCGTTGAAGCCCATGGTTTCGTCATCTTCGCGCAGCAGGTTGCCCGCAACCACCGCGCCGTCATGGCCGGCGTTCTGGGCGATCTGCTTGATCGGCGAGGTGATCGCCTTGCGGATGATGTCGATCCCGCGGGTCTGGTCTTCGTTCGCGCCCGACAGGCCTTCCAGCGCCTTGGTGGCGTAGAGCAGGGCCGTGCCGCCGCCGGGGACGATGCCTTCTTCGACCGCAGCGCGAGTCGCGTGGAGGGCGTCGTCGACGCGGTCCTTGCGCTCCTTCACTTCGACTTCGGTGGCACCGCCGACCTTGATCACGGCCACGCCGCCAGCAAGCTTGGCCAGCCGCTCCTGCAGCTTTTCACGGTCGTAGTCGCTGGTGGTGTTGTCGATCTGGGTGCGGATCTCGGCGACGCGCGCCTTGATGTCGTCAGCCGAACCTTCGCCGTCGACGATGGTGGTGTTGTCCTTGTCGATCGAAACCTTCTTGGCCTGGCCGAGCATGCCCACGGTGACGTTTTCGAGCTTGATGCCGAGGTCTTCGGAAATCATCTCGCCCTTGGTCAGGATCGCGATGTCCTGCAGCATCGCCTTGCGACGATCGCCGAAGCCGGGGGCCTTGACCGCCGCGACCTTGAGGCCGCCGCGCAGCTTGTTGACCACCAGAGTGGCCAGCGCTTCGCCTTCGATGTCTTCGGCGATGATCAGCAGCGGACGACCCGACTGCACCACCGCTTCGAGGATCGGCAGCATCGCCTGCAGGTTCGAAAGCTTCTTCTCGTGGATCAGGATATAGGGATTTTCCAGCTCCACGGTCATCTTGTCGGGGTTGGTGATGAAGTAGGGCGACAGGTAACCACGGTCGAACTGCATGCCTTCGACGACATCGAGTTCGAATTCGAGGCCCTTGGCTTCCTCGACGGTGATCACGCCTTCCTTGCCGACCTTTTCCATGGCTTCGGCGATCTTTTCGCCGACTTCACGGTCGCCATTGGCCGAGATGATGCCGACCTGCGCGATTTCTTCCGAACCCGAGACGTCCTTGGAACGGCTCTTGAGGTTCTCGACCACGGCAATCACGGCCTGGTCGATGCCGCGCTTCAGATCCATCGGGTTCATGCCGGCGGCGACCGACTTCATGCCTTCGGTGACGATCGCCTGAGCGAGCACGGTGGCGGTGGTGGTGCCGTCGCCCGCGCTGTCATTGGCCTTGCTGGCGACTTCGCGCAGCATCTGCGCGCCCATGTTTTCGAACTTGTCCTTCAGTTCGATTTCCTTGGCGACGGTGACGCCGTCCTTGGTGATGCGGGGTGCACCGAAGCTCTTGTCGATCACGACGTTGCGGCCCTTGGGGCCGAGCGTGACCTTGACGGCATTGGCGAGGATATCGACGCCGCGCAGAATACCTTCGCGGGCTTCGCGGCCGAACTTGACGTCCTTGGCTGCCATGATTGTTTCTCCTGGATTTGGTTTAAGAATAGAAGGTAGCGGAAAGGATCAGTCGGCTCAGCCGATGACCCCCATGATGTCGCTTTCCTTCATGATCAGCAGGTCTTCCCCGTCGATCTTGACTTCGGTGCCCGACCACTTGCCGAACAACACCCGGTCGCCGGGCTTCACGTCAAGCGCGATGCGGTCGCCGTCGTCGTCACGGGTGCCTTCGCCGACGGCGATGACTTCGCCTTCGCTCGGCTTTTCCTGCGCACTGTCGGGGATGATGATGCCGCCAGCGGTCTTCTGGTCGGCTTCGATGCGACGAACCACAACGCGGTCGTGCAGCGGACGAAATGCCATAGTGATGACCTTTCCTGAAAAGGTTGGGGTTACTTGGCACTCTCCCCTCGAGAGTGCCAACGCGGCGGAAATGGTTGTCTGCCCGGTCCACGTCAAGCACCAGCGCCAATAATTTTTTCTGGGCGACCGGCAAAGGGCTGATAAGATAGCGACGGGAATCGTAACGGGGCGCTCCAAATAGCGCGGGGGAGAATTGAATATGTCAGCCAAAACAATGGCCACCGATTGGGCAAGCGACGTGAAACGTTACGTGCCTGATGCGGATGACGGGGTCATCGCTGCTATCGTCAGGCATTGCGGTATTGCCCTGCGGACCCGCGATGCGTCGATGGTTTCCTTTTCGGACAAGGCTGAAACCGATCGCGTGCGCGAGAAATTCTGCCGCAAGAAACTGGCGCTGACTGAACCCGACGAGGTACTCGATGCTGCGATCGCGCAGGTCGGTAAGCGGATGAGCGACACCAAGTTCCGCAACCGGGTCGCGGTGTATTACCTGCTGGCCGAGCATTTCGGCAAGCTGGGCCTGTTCGTTCCGAAGGGCAGCGCCAAATCGACACCGATCGTTGCGCTGGCAGCTGTGCCCGAGCCGACGGTCGAACCTGCGCCTGCTCCTGCACCGGAACCGGTCGTTGCCGCGCCGGAGATCGTTCCGTTTGCGGCTGCTGCGATGGGAGCGGCTTCGGCTGCGGCTGCGGCACCGCTCGCGGCCGCTGCAATCCCGGCCGGGGTGCGCGGCGTTTATCAATTGCGACCGATTGTGCTGCGCCCGCTCAGGGTGGCACCCGGCGCGGCAGATGATGCGGGCGTGGCGGGCGCATCCGATGATGGTTTCATCGGCCTGGCCGCGGCGATCTTTGCCGGCGCTGCAGTGATCATGATCTTTGCCGCCATTGCCGGCTCCTATGTCGGCGGACGCTTCGATGCCGCAGCGCCGACGCCCCCGCCCGCTGCGGCCGCCGTCGTTGCTCCGGTCGTCCCGGCGCCTGCACCCGCGCCGCCTGAAGGTGCGGGCGTCACCTCCGAAGTTGTGGAGGGCCGTCCCAAGGTCTCGGTCTTCTTCGATGTCGGCAAGGCCGAAGTCGCGCCCGGGTTCACCGCTGCCATCGCCCCGGTTCTGGCCTGGCTCGACGCCAATCCCGCTGATCGGGTGCAATTGAGCGGCTTTACCGATCCGAGCGGCAATGCCGCCGCCAATGCCGAACTCGCCAAGCTTCGCGCGCAGGCCGTCGCCGCCGCGCTGGCCGAGCAGGGGGTCGCGGCAGAGCGGATGGATCTGGTCAAGCCCGAAGACAGCAATGACGGCGCGGCCGAAGTGTCTGCCGCACGCAGGGTGGAAATTACCGTCACCGGTGGCTAAGGACGCGGGGCGGCCGAAAGGTCGCCCCTTTTCCGCTGCCATGCGAGTATCTGTGTCCCTATCCCAAAATACGTTTGCCAGACTGACCGATGAATTTGATGTAGCGGCACAAGCCCTGATCTGGCTGCGCGAGGCCATCCCCCATTTCGCCGGCGCGATGCTGGTGCTGGTGATCGGGGTCATCCTTGCCCGCCTGCTATCGAAGGGTGCAGACCGCGCGCTTACCCGCTCGGGACGGATCGAGCCGACCGTCGCCAAGTTCCTCAGCAACATCATCAAGTATGTGCTGTGGGTGATCGTGGCGGTCACCGTGCTGACGCAGTTCGGCGTCCAAACCACCAGCATCATCGCAGCCCTGGGCGGTCTGGCGCTGGGGATTGGCCTGGCGCTGCAAGGCACGCTCAGCAATGTCGCGGCCGGTGTGATGATCCTGATCCAGCGCCCGTTCCGCGTCGGCGAAGCGGTCAATGCGGGTACCGTCACAGGAACGGTACAAGCGATCGGATTGTTCACCACCGAGATCCTGCAATATGACGGGCTGTATGTGATGGTCCCCAACAACGAGCTATGGAACAAGCCGATCGTCAATTTCAGCCGGATGCCGACCCGCCGGTTCGAGCTGCTGATCGGCATTTCCTATTCGGACGATATCGAACTCGCACGCAAGGAATTGCTGGCGCTGGCCGATGCAGACGAGCGAGTGCTGGATGAGCCTGCGCCGGTCGTGTTCGTCGCGGCGCTGGCGGACAGCTCGGTCAACATCGGGTTGCGGGTGTGGTGCGCGACCGGCGATTGGCTGTCGCTGTCGTGGGCGCTGACAGAGGCTGCCAAAGTGCGCTTCGGCGAGGTCGGTATCACCATCCCCTTCCCTCAGCGCGAGGTCAGGGCGATACCGGCGTAAGGCCGGTCCGCGTCAGCCCCAGCGCCTCGCGCCGGTACCAGCGGGCGATCAGCAGCGCGGCGGCGAAGAACAATCCAGTGGCAAGCCCGATCCACACCCCGGTGCCTTCGAGCGGCGTGAAAAAGCCGAGCCCGATCGCGGTGCCGATCCCCGGCACCCAGTAGCTGAAGATCGCGATCCACATCGGCACGCGGGTGTCCTGCAAACCCCTCAGCGCGCCTGCCGCCACCGCCTGCACCCCGTCGGCCAGCTGGAAGATCGCCGCCAGCAGCAGGTATTGCAGTGCGAAGGCGACCAGCGTGGCATTGGCGGGCGCATCGGGGTCGACATAGATGCGCAGCAGCACTTCGGGCATCAGGATCATCGCCAGCGCCGTCATCGCCATAAAGCCTGTCCCGATCGCCAGCGCCACCCACCCGGCGCGTTGCACCCCGATGGCATCGCGCGCGCCGTAGAAATAGCCGACCCGGATCGCGGCGGCCTGTCCCACCCCGAACGGCACCTGGAACGCCAGCGCGGCGAGTTGCAGCGCGACGGTGTGTCCGGCCAGCTCGCCCGCGCCGAAGCGCCCCATCATGAACGCCGCCGCGCCGAAGATCCCGGCCTCGGCCGTAATGGTGAGTGCGATCGGCGTGCCGATGACGATGATCTGCTTCATCCGCGTCCAGTCGGGCGACCACATGCGCCCGAACACCCGGAAGCGATGCAGACGCTTGTCGAACCGGATCGCGGCCACATAGGCGCCGAGCGTGAACAGCGCGGTCAGGATGGTCGCCACCGCGGCGCCTGCAAGCCCGAGCTCGGGCGCGCCGAGCTCGCCGAAGATGAAGGCATAGTTGGCCAGCCCGTTGACGAAAATGCCCAGCCCGGTGATCGCGGTGGCGAAGATCGGGCGGCCCAGCGCCGAGACAAAATTGCGCAGCACCGCGGCGAGCAGCATCGGCACCATTGAGAACACGATCACGTTGTTGTACTGGTTCGCCAACGCGGTGATCGCCGGGTCCTGCCCCGACAGCCGCATGATCGGATCAAGCAGCAGGCACAGGCCCATGCCGCCGATCCCGCTGATCACCGCCAGCCACAGCGCCATCCGCACCGAGCGGCGCACCGGACGCAGCGGCGGAGCGCGCGATCCGATCGCCTCGGCGATCAGCGGGGCCACCGCGCCGGTCAGCCCGGTCAGCGCCCACAGCACCAGCCCGAACAGCGACACCGCCAGCGCCGATCCGGCCAACTCTTGCTCGCCGAGCCGGGCGATGAAAATCACGTCGATCGCATAGGTCAACATCTGCAGCAGGTTGGCAGCCGCCAGCGGCCCCGCGAGCCCCAATGTCGCGCGCAGTTCCTGCCCCCATGAGGGCGTGTCGAGAAGTGGTTGGTGCTGCATAGTCGGTGCGTGGTTCGGTTCCGTGCCCGCCAGCAGGCGAGCCGGCCCGGATAGGCGCGCGGGCGATTCGGGGGAAGGGCGAAAGCGGGCGCGATGCGACCAAGCGCGGCAAGACGCGAAGAGGGCGGCACCATCGCTGGCACCGCCCTCCCATCCACGAACGCTTCAAGACGCCCGCGAAACTCGCAGTCAAGATTACTTGAGCTCGACGGTACCGCCGGCTGCTTCGATCTTGGCCTTGATTTCTTCGGCTTCTGCCTTGTTGATGCCTTCCTTGACCGCCTTCGGAGCCGACTCCACGAGGGTCTTGGCTTCGGTCAGGCCCAGGCCGGTGATCGCACGGACTTCCTTGATCACCTGGATCTTCTTGCCGCCGTCGCCGGTCAGGATGACGTCGAATTCGGTCTGCT
>DAIQNP010000142.1:0-6981 GCA_036788335.1 Erythrobacter sp. | reverse complement strand
CGGCAAAGGCGCTGTAGCTTTTCGATCCGAGGAAGCTGACCGGGATCGCCAGATTGTTGACCACGTGCAGCATCGCGATGGTGATGATGAAGGCGAGGTAGAACCAGTTGGCGACATAGATATGCGGTTCGTGACGGCGCAGGATGGTGCCGACGTAGACCGCCAGATAGGCCAGCCAAACCACAGTCAGCCACAGATCGACATACCATTCCGGCTCGGCATATTCCTTCGACTGGGTGATGCCGAGCAGGTAGCCGGTCGCGGCCAGCACGATGAACAGCTGATAGCCCCAGAACACGAAGCGGGCCATGCCGGGGAAGGCCAGCGTGGTGCGGCAGGTGCGCTGCACGACGTAGAAGCTGGTCGCGATCAGGGCGTTGCCGCCGAAGGCGAAGATCACGGCAGACGTGTGCAGCGGACGCAGCCGTCCGAAATTGAGGTAGGGTTCGATATTGAGCCAGGGGAAGGCCAACTGCCCGGCGATGGCCACGCCCGCCAGCAGACCCGCGAGGCCCCAGAACATGGTCGCGATCACGCCCCAGCGGATCACGTCGTCGTCATAGCGCGATGGTCCCGGCGGCATCTTGAAGATGCCCTGCACCTTCGCCAGCGGATCATAGCTGCCCAGATTGGCCAATATCAGGACCACCGCCGTCAAGGCGACGATGCCCATGTGGATGGCAAACCCGCTGTCCGGGGTGAGCGCGATGACAATAATGGCCGCGAGCAGGACAAAAGCCCAGACTCCCAGCCGTCTTACGACTGCTTCCATGATGAATTATCCCTTCCGTCGGCACGGCCTTTAGCGCGCCACCCAGACTTCTGTTGTTGATCTAAATCAAAAGAGTGTCAATTGGTCGCTGTCAGGCCAGCTTGACGGTCATGTTTTCCAGCAATCCGCGCCAGGGCGGTAACGTCGGAAAGGAGGACTTTCGACCGTCCTTCGGTCTCTACCAGTCCGGCCTCGCGCAGTTCGGTCAGCTGGCGACTCACGGTCTCGATGGTGAGTCCCAGGCTGTCGCCGATATCGCGGCGACTCATCGGCAGGCTGAAGGTGCAGGTGCCCGACCGGCAGTCGGCCAGCCGCTCGGCCATCGAAACCAGAAAATCGGCGATCCGCTGCTGCGCGGACTTGTGCCCCATCTGCATCATCCGCGTGCGGCTGCGGTGAAGCGCCTGCAAGCTGCGGGTGAGCACCGATCGCAGCACCGCCGGATCGGCCTGCGCGATATCGAGGAACCGGTCGGCGGGGAAAGTCACAAGCTCACACGCGGTCAGCACCACCAGCCGGAAATCGCCCCAGGGTTCGCTGGGGCTCTGGCGCAGCACCGAAATCAGGTCGCTGCCGAAGTGGAAGGCCAGCACCTGATTGATCGGCGATCCGGCCACCGACGGTGCCACCAGCTTGGCGCAGCCTCGGCCGATATAGACCAGCCGGTCGCCGTCGGGATCGGGAGCCAGCTGTTCGCCCTTGTCCAGCTGCACGGTTTCCCCAAGCGCGCATAGCAGGTCGACCGTCGCTGCATCGCGGGTGCCGACCGGCAGGGCAGCGCGGAACGCTGCCATGCAGGAGACCTCGGGATGATAGGTTACGCTCGCCATGATGGAGCGGCAATGGACCCAAATGGCAATGTGGTCTTTGATCGGGATCAATGAGGCCAGCCCCGGGCGGGGTCTATCGGGCGGCCACGGGCAGCAACAACCCTGGGCCACGCAAGGTGGCCACTGCTGCCGCCGAAGGATGGGAAAATGAAGACGTTTGTAATGCTTACCGCTGCGAGCATGGCGCTTGCGGCCAGTCCGCTTGCCGCCCAGGAACAGGATCGCGCCGGCGACCTGCAGGTCAAGGTGCTGGTGACCGGGGTGTTCCCCGATGGCGCGATCGATCAGGTCAATGTCGATCTGGTCGGCCTGCCCGCCGGAACGCAGACAGCCGCCAACGACAACGTCACGCCGACCGTCGCGGTCGAATATTTCGTCACCAACAATGTCTCGATCGAGACCATTGCCGGAATGACCCAGCACGATGTCGATGCGACCGCAGGCCTGCCGGTCGGCGCGGAACTGGTGGCGGATGCCCGGCTGATCCCGGCGACGCTGACCGCCAAGTATCACTTCGATCTGGGCAGCGTGAAGCCCTATGTCGGCGCTGGACCGAGCTTTTTCCTGTGGGTCGCCGACGATCCGGGCGCTGCCGTGGTGCCGCTGGGGGTAACCCGGACCACCTTGTCGAACGAGCTGGGCTTTGCGCTGCAAGCCGGGTTCGATGTCGGGCTGGGCGATGGCAATATCGGCTTGTCGTTCGACGCCAAGCGCTACTTCATCGACACCACCGCGCGGTGGTTCGCGGGCGAGACGCTGGTGATCGAGACCGAGCACAAGCTCGATCCGTGGGTGATCAGCACCGGCCTGTACTTCCGCTTCTAGGGCAGCTGCAGCCCCAGGCGCGAAACACGCCCCGCCGGAGCCGATCCGGCGGGGCTTGTTGCGTTCGCGGGCCGGAGGCAAGCCACATCCTTGCGCACCGCACGACCTTCTCTAAGACCTTTGTCTGAGGGCGCGAGGCATGTAGCTTGGTGTACAGAACGACAAGAAAAAAGGGAGAGACGTCATGATCCACGCCGTCCAGCGGCCTCAGGCGCGCCACCAGACGCACTGCCTGCCCGAACAATATGCCGAGCTGTATCGCCGTTCGGTCGAGACGCCGGACGCGTTCTGGCTGGAACAGGCAGAGCGGCTCGACTGGTTCAGCGCGCCGGCCAAGGGCGGCGAATGGGCGTTCGATCCGGTGGGGATCAGCTGGTTTGCGGACGGGACACTGAACCTGTGCCATAACGCGGTGGACCGGCATCTGGCGCAGCACGCCGACACCACCGCGCTGATCTTCGAACCGGACGATCCGGCGAGCGCGGGGCGTAAGCTCACCTATGGCGAGCTTCACCGCGAAGTCGTGCGCATGGCCAATGCCTTGAAGGCACTGGGCGTCACGAAGGGCGACCGGGTTACGCTCTACCTGCCGATGATCGTCGAAGGCGTCACCGCGATGCTCGCCTGCGCGCGGCTCGGGGCGGTGCATTCGGTGGTGTTCGGCGGATTCTCGCCCGAAGCGCTGGCCGGACGGATCGAGGATTGCGGTAGCCGGTTTGTCGTCACCACCGATGAAGGCCTGCGCGGCGGCAAGCACGTGCCGCTCAAGGCCAATGTCGATGCTGCGCTGAACCTTGCGGCGCACGCCACGCCGGTCGATGGCGTGCTGGTGGTGCGCCACACCGGGGCCGACATTGCCATGCAGGACGGGCGCGACCACTGGTTCGACGACCTCGCCAGCGACGATGATTGCCCGTGCGAGGTGATGGGCGCCGAAGACCCGTTGTTCATCCTCTACACCAGCGGCTCGACCGGCAAGCCCAAGGGGGTGCTTCACACCACCGGCGGTTACGGGGTGTGGACTGCGACCACTTTTCACTACATCTTCGATTACCAGCCGGGCGAGGTGTTCTGGTGCACTGCCGATATCGGCTGGGTGACGGGGCATAGCTACATCGTCTACGGCCCGTTGCTGAACGGTGCCACGGCGGTGGTGTTCGAAGGCGTGCCCAATTACCCCGATCACGGGCGGTTCTGGGACGTGGTAGACAAGCATCAGGTCAACATCCTCTACACAGCGCCGACCGCGATCCGGGCGCTGATGCGCGAAGGCGACGCGCACGTCACGACCCGCAGCCGCGCCTCGCTGCGGTTGCTCGGCTCGGTCGGTGAGCCGATCAATCCCGAGGCTTGGCGCTGGTATTTCGACGTGGTGGGCGAAGGGCGCTGCCCGATCATCGACACCTGGTGGCAGACCGAAACCGGCGGCTGCATGATCACCACGCTGCCCGGCGCGCATGACATGAAACCTGGCAGCGCGGGCCTGCCGTTCTTCGGCATCCGTCCTGAACTGGTCGACAGCGAGGGCGGCGTGCTGGACGGTGCGACTGAGGGCAATCTGTGCATCACGCACAGCTGGCCGGGTCAGGCGCGCAGCATCTATGGCGATCACGAACGCTTCGGTCAGACCTACTTCAGCACCTATAAGGCCAAGTATTTCACCGGCGACGGGTGCAAGCGCGATGACGACGGCTACTACTGGATCACCGGGCGGGTCGATGATGTGATCAACGTCTCGGGCCACCGCATGGGCACCGCCGAGGTCGAAAGCGCGCTGGTGCTCCACCCCAAAGTCGCGGAAAGCGCGGTGGTCGGATACCCGCACGATCTCAAGGGGCAGGGCATCTATTGCTACGTCACGTTGAACGCGGGCGAGGAAGGGTCGGACGCGCTGCTGGCGGAATTGCGCAGCTGGGTACGCAAGGAAATCGGCCCCATCGCCACGCCGGACATCGTCCATTTCACCGACGGTCTGCCCAAGACCCGTTCGGGCAAGATCATGCGCCGCATCCTGCGCAAGATCGCCGAGAACGACTTCGGCGCGCTGGGCGATACCTCAACGCTGGCCGATCCCTCGCTGGTGGAGCGGCTCGTCGAAGGGCGGCAAAACCGCTGAGCCGTTACCGCGCCGACTAACCGTCGTCGATATTGCGGCGGAAGGTTTCGGGCAGGAACAGCAGGCCGACAACCACGGTCAAGGCGCACACAAGGATAGGATACCACAGCCCGTAGTAGATATCGCCCGTCGCCGCGACCATCGCGAAGGCAGTTGTGGGCAGGAAGCCGCCGAACCAGCCATTGCCTATATGGTAGGGCAGGCTCATCGCGGTGTAGCGGATGCGGGTCGGGAACAGCTCGACCAGCAGCGCCGCAATCGGCCCGTAAACCGCCGTCACCAGCAGCACCAGATAGGTAAGGATGGCGATCACCAGCGGGGTGTTGATCCGCGCAGGGTCCGCCGCCGCCGGGTATCC
Organism: Erythrobacter sp.; assembly: GCA_036788335.1. GTDB lineage: Bacteria > Pseudomonadota > Alphaproteobacteria > Sphingomonadales > Sphingomonadaceae > Erythrobacter. The sequence goes on along the minus strand of DAIQNP010000142.1, from coordinate 2,080 downwards.
CGCTGCGGTCAGCGCTGCCTTCACTTCGGCTTGGTAGGCGGTGATGGCGGCGGTGCGTTCCGCGCCGCTGACCTTGGCCGGATCGGGCGCGATGAAGGTCTCGCCGCCGATGGTGACTTCCGCAATTGCCCCGGCGGGCGCCGCGACCTGGCTGTAGCTGATCCCGTTTTTGGCGAGGAACGACTTGGCGATGTCGCAGCTTTTGGCGTCGAACCTGTTCTTGCCCACCGGGTCGAACTGCAGCGAACAATCGGCATCGTTAACGATCACGCTGACCGGAGCGGCCCTTTGCGCGCGGGCCAGGGCCGGGTTGGCCGCTTCGGTCAGCAGGTGGAAGGCGGGGAAATAGGTCAGCGCTGCCAGCGCGCAGCCGGTCAGGATGATCGGCTTGCGCCCGATCCGGTCCGACAGCCAGCCGAAAAATATGAAGAACGGCGTGCCGATGGCAAGCGCCACGGCGATCAGGATGTTGGTCGTCGCCCCGTCGACCATCAACGTCTTTTCAAGGAAGAACATCGCGTAGAACTGACCAGTGTACCACACCACCGCCTGTCCCGCGACCGCGCCCAACAATGCGATCAGCGCGAACTTGCCGTTCTTCCAATTGCCGAAAGCCTCCGAAATCGGCGCTTTGGAATTGGTGCCTTCGTCCTTCATCTTCTGGAAAACTGGGCTTTCCTGCAACTGCATCCGGATCCACAGCGACACGCCCAGCAACAGCACCGAAATCAGGAACGGCACGCGCCAGCCCCATTCCCTGAAGGCTTCCTCGCCGATCAGGGTGCGGGTGCCGATCACCACCAGCAACGCCGCGAACAGGCCGAGCGTGGCGGTGGTCTGGATGAAACTGGTATACAGCCCGCGCCGGTCATTGGGCGCGTGTTCGGCCACGTAAGTCGCCGCCCCGCCATATTCGCCGCCCAGCGCAAGCCCCTGCACCAGCCGCAGCACCACCAGCATGATCGGTGCGGCCACCCCGATGCTGGCATAGTTGGGCAGGATACCGACGGTGAAGGTGGCAAAGCCCATCAGGCCCATCGTGACAAGGAATGTGTATTTGCGCCCGACCATGTCGCCCAGCCGCCCGAACACCAGCGCGCCGAAGGGCCGCACCGCGAACCCGGCGGCAAAGGCGCCCAATGCGAATATGAACCCGGTGGTCTCGTTCACCCCGGAGAAGAACTGGGCCGAGATGATCGTGGCGAGCAACCCGTAGAGGTAGAAATCGTACCATTCGAACACCGTCCCCAGCGACGAGGCGAGAATGACGCGCTTTTCCGTGCCCGTGACCGCATGGTGCTTGGGCAGGGGTGTGGCGGTGGTTGCGATCGTCTGTCTCCCTCACGCCGGTCGTTGGCCCAACGCCCCCCTTACCGGGACCGGCGATAGCTAGACGGTCATCGCGGCTTGGGGAAATGCTTATTCGAGGCCCAGTTCGGCCAGGTTCATGGTCGCGGCGTTGAAGCTGGCCGCGGCCAGCCGCCCTGCAAGATCGGCGCGAATGGCACGGATCTGCGCGTCGGCGGCGCTTTCCTCGCGCAGGTTGACGAGGAAGAAATCGCCTGCGCCCAGCCGGAAGCGGGTGCGTTCGGCCTGCACCATCGCGGTTGCCTGGCGCACCTCGTCTCCGGCCAGGTTGGCGAGCCGCAGCGCGGCATCGAGGCTGGCGAGGATGTTGTCCAGTTCGACCTGGATCTGGTCGGTGATGCGGCGCTGGCGCCATTCGACCTCGCGCAGTTCCGCCTCGGCCCGCTGGACCGCACCGCGCGCCGCGCGGCGCTGGAGCGGGACGGTGAAGGTCACGCCGACGACGGTGTCGGTCGAATCGAAGGTCGGGCCGCCGTCGCCGATGGGGCCGAAATCGCGCGACACCTCGACGCTGGCATCAAGCTGCGGCTGAAGGTCGTTGCGGCGCAATTCAACCTTGTTGGCCGCGCGTTCGAGCGCGAGGCGGAAGGTCTGCAATTCCGGCCGGTTCTGGATGACCTCGCCCAGCGGCGCATCGATCAGCCCCTCGACCGCCGGCAGCTGCCCGAGCCGTTCGGCCGGGGGCAGCTGTTCGCGGTTCGGGACGATCATC
>DAIQNP010000141.1:0-7015 GCA_036788335.1 Erythrobacter sp. | reverse complement strand
TCGTCCCAGGCCGGATCGAGTGCGACATCGAACCAGTCCGCCAGCCACCCGAGCGCCTCGGCGGGAACCGTGCGCGGATCGATCAGCAGGCGCGCCGCCGCGATCCGTTCTTCGATCGAGGTGTTCATCCCTTCGGTGCTGGCGAGGAAACGATCGGTGAAGTCGCCGGCCACCGGGTCCTGCGAATAGACCTGCGGCAGAAAGCGGCGGGCATAGGAAAAGCGCGGATACCACAGCCGCAGCGCAGTGATCATCGGCGATTGCCGCCCGTCGCCTTCCAGCGCGATGCGCAGCTGGGCATAGCGGCCGGTGACTTTCTGCAACAGGATGTCCCAGCACTGCCGCGCAGCCGAACTCTCATCCGCGAGCCTCGGCAGGGCGAGGCGGGGCAATTCCCCGCGGTCTCCGTTGGCATAGGGCCGGGGTTGCGCGATCCACCCCGCCTCCGGATCTATCGCGAACAGCGCGGCATCATCAAAGCTGCGCGCCTCGATCCGGATCGTGCAGCCTGCGGGAATACGCGCATCCAGGCGGATCCGGTCCCACTGGCACTGATAGATATCGCTGTCGAACACCGGCGTTTGCAGCACGCTGCCCTCGGCGAAGCGGCACAGGTGTTTGGTGCCGAGCGGCACCCAGCGCAAGGGTTCGCCGCTGTCGTAATGCGTGGCGGCACCGACCGCGACCAGCCCCCGCCCCCCGAACCGGCGCATCGGGCGCAGTTCCGGATCCTCGCCCGCTTCCCATACGCCATCATCGAGTGTGAGCGCCACGGCATGGGCCTGATTGCCCGACCGGCTCCAGAACAGGGCTGTGCGGCGCGGCGACTTTGTGGCTGGCGGCGGATCACCCGGTAGGGGTGCCAGGATCATGCCAAGGGCATCGAAGGAACAGTCCAGCAAGAGGCTTGCCGTCCCGGCCGAAAGCGTCACCAGCCACAGACCGCAGGCCCCGCCGGCGCGGTGGTCGAGCACCAGCGCATGATCCGCTTCCAGCGCTGCAACCGACACCGGGTCGGCCAATGCGGCAAGGTCTGCCGCCCAGACGGTATGGCGCGCGAGTTCGCGGTGTTCTGCGCCGGTGCCGGGCTGGAACAGGCTTGGCTCCGGCGCGGCGACGGTGGAAGAGCACAGGGCGAGGTCGGCGGTGATCCGGTAGAGTCGCCGGGCCGTGCGGTCGAGCAGCAGCGCGCCGCCATCGGGCAGGGCCGCGAGGGCATCGATGGCAAGGCCGGCAAGGTCGGGGAAGACGAAGCGCTCCGGCTCTCCGCCGCCGACGAGGTCGAACCGCAGCACGGTGCCCTCGGCGGTCGCCGCGAGCAGGTAGTCGCCTTCTAGAGCGACAAGCGCAGTCAGTTCCGGCGGCGGCGGGGGTGCGGCTGTGTCGGCGAACAGGCCTGCGGGCATGGCACGTGCGCCGCGCGGGTCGGGCCAGAACGGCGTGGTTGTGCGCAATCCCGCATTCTGGACGACGATCGCAGTGCGGTCGTCGGCCACGGTATAGATATTGCCGTGCCGATCCGCAGTGACGGCGCGCCGGTCCACGATGCGAAGTGCACTCTCCCCGCGGGTCGGCGGAAGGGTTTGCGGCAGGCGCGCAATCCCGATTGCGGCCAGATCGCTGCGCCATTCGGGCACGCGCTCCCGTTGCTCCACTGTCAGTGGATCGTCCCAGATGGCGGCGAGCAGCGGGAAGTCCTGTCCGTCCGAGACCCGGCAGGCGCCCCAGTCGGCCTCGCCCAGCAGCAGGTGGAAACGGGAGCCGTTGACGTTCATCAGCACGTCTCCGCCACGATCGGCACCGGCAGCAGACCGGACGAGTCATCGCCATCGCCCCCCGCCGGAGCGCTGCCGCGCAGGTTGTCGATCGGCGTTGCCGAACCCAGCGACACCGACAGGCCGATGATCTCGGGCAGTTCGAGGCCTTGCAGCAGCACTTCGGCTACTGGTTGGCCGGTGCCTCTTGCCAGCAGCACTTCGGACACGGATTCGACGCCGGGCGCGCGCGCCGCCTCGGCCAGCAGGGTTGCGGCATGGACCGGGCGGTTGCGGGGCCAGCCGCGCAGGGCGGGGTCGACATCCGCACCATAAAGCTGGGGCATGAAGGCCGCGCCGCGCAACTGCGGATGGGGCAGCGGACTGAGAAAGCTCCGCAGGCGCGCCTTCACCCCTTCGACCGTCTCGCTGATCGAATGGCCGCCTGCAACCTTGATACCCACCGACAGCCACAGGCCGACATAGGCCGGGCCGTGCAGCACCACTTCGGTGGTGACCAGGCGGCGCGGCTCGAGATAGCGGCACAGAGTCTCAAGGAAACGGCCGTCAGGGCGCGGGGCGTCGGGGTGGGCGGGATCGGTGGCGGGGACCACCATCAGCGTGACTGCGCCGGGCGCAGTATCGGGCATGACCGGGATGACGGAGGTATGCGCGGCCGGAATCACATCGATCCGTCCCAGCGCCACCCCCGGCGCGCGCCAGGCGATGGCGCGGAAATCCTCTGCCGTGACCAGCCGGTCACGATGCTGCAGCATCCGCCGCACCTGCTTTTCCCCCGCCGCGATGCTTTCCGCATCGGAACCGCCCCAGGTCGGCACCGGGTTGGTCGCCTTGACCCCGGCGGGGACATTGACCCCTTCCTTGAGCGCGCCAGCCCCGACATTGCCCTGTGCGCCAGCCGAGTAGTCGTAGCTGGCATAAAGCGCCTCGCCATCGCGGGGACGCCGGCCGTTCATGCCGTCGCCGAATGCGATCACTCCGGCTTCGGCATCGAGCGTGAAGACATCGACCGGCGCATCGTCCACCGGTGCGCCGTATCCGGCCACTTCGGCCCCCGCAGCGCTGAGATCGTCGATCGCGCTCCAGTCGCGGCGCACACTCCCGGCAAAGCTTGCAATGCCGACGCTTCCGGCCAGCACCGGAGCCCGGCCAAGCTGGCGCTGCTGGTCGGGCGTGCCGTCGCCGTCAGCCAGTCGCTCGCTCGATACTTTGACGAACTGGCGGATGGGGGCGGCGTTGATACCGATCCAGTCGAAACTGAAGTCGGCGCTGCTGTTCGCCCCGACACGGATCCAGGTGACGATGCGCTCGCCGATGGTGCCTTCCTCGATCTGCGGCGGCAGATTGCCGACCCCGCCCTCCAGCGGATCGAGATCGCTCCAGCTGGCGATGGCGGCGGGGTTGCCGGGCAATTGCAGCTGCACCACCCCGGCTGTGCGGCTGGGATCGAAGTCGGCCTGCGCCGAAAGCGCGTCATAGACGGCGACCGGCCGGTCTTGGGTGTCGAAGGCGATGCCCTGCGCCACGGAGGGCAAGGCGAATTCGAGGAATTCGGCCGCCGTGCTGCCGGGGCTGACGGGCAGGCGATAATCCTCGCGCAGCTGGGTCGGGACGATGCCGAGTGACAGGGTGCGGCCCGCGAGCGCCTTGCGGACATGCACCCACGGATCGCTGGCCCCCGCATCGCGATCCTCGGTGCGGCCGACGAGCGCGATCCACAGCGCGTTATCGACCGTGCCGGCAAAGCCAAAGGGCGCGTCGCGGCCGACCTCCTGCACCTCATACAAGGCCAGCCGGGCGGGCATTTCGCGGCCATAGGAGGCGTAGAGCAGGTCGTAATAGGCGAGCGTTTCGGGGTCGGGATTAACCAGCGGCACCTTGCGATAGATCCGCGCCTCGACCGGCAGCGCATCGATCGCAAGCCCGGTGCGGAACGGGATGGCCTGCGCAAGCAACTCGGTTCCCGCCGCGATCGGCGCGCTCGCCAGCGGGCCACGCTCGTTGGCGAAAGCGACGATCCCGCGAGCCTCGCGCGCGGGTTCGAGCGCGATGCCGAGCAGTTGGAGGAACTTCGCACGGTTGAGTTCGGGGACCTGATTGGCCCGGTAGATCATGCTCTCGGTGATATGGGCATAGAGCTGGAGCAGCGTGATGCCCGGATCGGCGGGTCCGAAGTTGGTCCATTCCGGCGTGTGCACCGGAATGCGCGCGATCATCTCGTCGACAAGGTCGCGGTAGGTGCGGGTGTCGAGGCGCGGTGCGGGCAGCGGCATCACACGCTCCCCTGCGCCGCAGTGCCGAGCGGCACGTCCAGTGCGATGCGTTCGCGCTGCCCGGTGGCGACCAGCGCGTAAGTGACGGTCGCGATGGCGGTTTCGGCCTGCCGGGGGTCGGCCTCGACCTCGACCCCCTCTACCTTGATGCGTCGTTCCCACAGGCCGAGTGCGCGCTCGATGTCCTTGGCCATGCGCGCATGGGTGGCGGCATTGTTGGGTTCGAACAGCAGGCGCGGCAGCCCGGCACCGAACCTTGGCAGCGCAACCCGCTCGTCGAGATCGGTCTGGAGGATCAGCGCAATCGATTCGCGAATGTTGCGCTCCCCGCGCGACCAGGCGATCCGCCCGTCCGCTCCGGCGACCAGCGGGAATGCCACCCCTTGACCCAGCGGATCCCTCATCCCGAGCCTCCCTTGGCGTTGTATTTCGGCAGCGGGAAGCAGGCGATCAGCCACGGCACCCACTTGAAGATGAAATCGAGCAGGCTGACGATGATCATCAGCAGGATCAGCGCGCACAAGGTGACGATCGGAATCGACAGCGAGCAGATCATGCCGATATCCACCCCGCCGCCATCCTTGCAGCCGCCGCCCTGACCGGCATCGATATCCTTGTGCAGCGGCCAGGGCAGGACCTGGCGGATCAGGTCGATCAGCCCCAGTCCCTTGGCGCGCTGGACCTGCCCGCACAGGATGTTCGACATCACGAAAGCCGTACCCCGGGCATGCTTGCGCAGACCCGCCGGGCTGGTGTCGCGCGGCAGAATGATCTTGATCTCGCGCGCGGGGGCATCGGGATCGAAGAAACTCGCCATCCGGAACCGCTCGGTCGGTTGCGAGACCGTGGGCGGATGCAGCGGGCCGCAGTCGGCATTGCAATGCACGAAGCGGATGCAGAACAGGCCCTCGTCGTCGGCGGTTTCCAGCATGATCGCGGTCAGGCGTTCGGCAAAGGGCAGCGACCGTGCGCCCTCTTCCTGAGAGGGGGTGAGCGCCTGCTCGATCAGCGCGGTCACCCGGTCGACCTTGGCGCATTCCTCTTCGGCCATGCTCATCACCGAACAGGCAGGGCACGGCACACCGGGCGGGCAGTCGGGACAGTCAGGGCCGGCGATCTGATCGGCGGCCCTGGCGGGAGGCAACCCGGCCGTGATCTTGAAGGGGCCGTCAATGGCAAGGCTTGCCTTGGTTCCGGTGGTGGCGATCCCGGCGAGCAAGAAGTGAAACCCGGGCCACGCCGCCGCCTCGCCAGCGGTCAGTCCGGGCACGTAATCGGTCTCGATCCCCTCCAGCTTGTCCTCGTTGGCGGCTGACATCGCCTCGACCAGAGCATCGGACAGGCGGGTGCGGTAGGGTTTCGCGTCCGCTGCGCCATTGTTGCGATCAGCGTGGCTGCGCATCCCGCGTCGCAGCGCAGCAACATCATCGACGGAGCGCAGCCAGGCAAGCAGCGCCGCTTCACCCGCCCGCAGCCCTGTCGTCTGGCCGGTGCCGAGCCGTGCTGCGACATCGGGCAGGTGCCGCTTCAGGAACTTTCCGAAATCGAGCAGCAGCAGCCAGCTTTGCATCTGCAGCTGGTAATTGCGCAGCCGTGCCTGATTTTGCGCCTGCGCGTCGGTCGCTGGCGCGTCGTCGCGCATGTCGCGCGCTTCCTTGAAGATCGCGCGCAGTGTCGCCTTCCAGGGTTCGGCCACATCCATGCGGAACTCCGAAAGGCGTGCGGCAACGCTGTCGGGCCGCGCGGCGGGTGCGGGCTTGGCCAGGGCGGATTTCTGCCCCGCGATCAGCGACACCGCCTCGCGCACGACCGGCGCGGCCAGGTAATCCTCGCGCTTGCCGACCGGGATGACCCCGCCCCAGGTTTTGCGCCGGATGGTCTCGGTCTCGCGGTGCGCGATCGGGAACAGCGGCAGCATTTCCTCGCCCGGCGCAAGAACGGCGTCATCGCTGTCAGAAACCCGCTGCCAGCGCGGCTGTTCGCCGGCAACCCAAGCATATTCGACCAGCGCCTCGCTGCCCTGCGCACGGGCGGGCATCAAACGCCGCAGCACCATTCCGACGCTATCGTGGGCACCGCGCAGCTTGCGGTCGGGCAGGCCGGACGTGGCGCAGGCGAGAGTCGCGGTGGCGACATAGTGCCGCTGATGCGCGGGCTGATACAGCTTGAGCATGGGCGCGGCCGGGTCCGAGGGCGGCACCACCGGCACAGGCCCGGCGCGCAGCAGCTTGCGACGGTTCTGCCGGACCGGAGCGGGCAGGGGCACCCGCTGGGCAAGGTCGGGGGTGGCGGTCCTGCCCGGCGGCGTGCGCCAGTCCTCATAGCGTGCGACGAAGGCGGCGAGCGAGGCCGGATCGGTATCCATCGCGCCGAGCAGCTGCTGGGCGAAATCATCCTGCGCGAACCTGAGGATCGCCGGAGCCAGTCCCGGCCGCGCCGCAGCGCGCCACAGCGGGCGCGGCGCTGCCCAGGTAAGGGGGTGGTTCTCGGCGCTCACCAGATGTTCCCCGCACCCGGCGTATAGGTCGCCGCCGAGACCGTCGTCGCCACCACCGTCTGGGCATTGACCACGCCCGAGAAGGTGGCCGTCGCCGCGTTCACCGTCACTGCTGTCGCATCGATTGTCACCGTGCTGGCCTCGACCTTGACCAGCCCGGACGCGCTGACCGTCACGCCCGAGGCATCGAGCGTGACCGAATTGCCGTTGCTGTCTTCGATCTCCACCATCCCCGGTCCGTCCGACAGCTTGACCTTCTGTCCGCCAGGGGTCTCGATATGCAGCTTTTCCTGCCCGTCGCTGTCGTCGAACATCAGCGTCACGCCATTGCGCGTCCGGATCAGCTTGCGGTTGTTGGCATCGGAGTGGGACGCATCGGGCGGAGCGTCCGTGCCGTTCCACAGCCCCCCCAGAACGTAAGGTCGGCGCGGATTGCCGTGCTCGAAGGCGACCAGCACCTCGTCGCCGAT
>DAIQNP010000140.1:0-7028 GCA_036788335.1 Erythrobacter sp. | reverse complement strand
GCGACATCGCGGCGGGCGAGGCGTTTCTCGACGCAATCCGTCCCTTCGTGTGGCGTAGCCAGCTCGATTACGGCGCGATCGAGGAAATCCGCCAGCTGACTCTGCGCATCCGCGACAGCCACAAGGGGCGCGAACGGACCGGCCCCGGCTTCGACCTCAAGCGCGGGCGCGGCGGCATCCGCGAGATCGAATTCTACGCCCAGACCCACCAGCTGATCCACGGCGGTCGCGATCACAGCCTGCGGGTGCGCGGCACCCGAGCCGCGCTCGATGCGCTGGCGGCGGCGGGGCGGATCAGGCCCGAGAACGCGCTGGCGCTGGGCGAGGCCTATGACCGGCTGCGGATGGTCGAGCACCGCTTGCAGATGACCCACGACCGCCAGACACACAGCCTGCCCGACGGCGCGGCGCTGGATGACGTGGCGCGGCTGGACGGGCTGGCCGATGGCGCGGCGCTGGTCGATGAACTCACCGCACTGACCGACCGCACGGCGCGCATCTACGAAGAACTGATCGGCGCGCGCGGCACCCCGCCCGCGCCGGCGCCGCAGGTCAGCGACATGGCGCAGCACCTCGCCGCGCTGGGCTTTGCCGATGGTCCGGCGATGGCCGCGCGGATCGAGAGCTGGCGCGACGGGCGCTACGCCGCAATCCGCACCCCGCAGGCGGTAGCAGCTTGGGACCGTCTCGCCCCGGCACTGGTCGCGGCAATGGCGGCGAGCGATGATCCGATGCGTGCCGTCACCCGCTGGGAAAGCATCCTCGACCGCGTGCCTTCCGCGATCACGCTGTTCCGCCTGCTCGATGCGCGGCCCGAATTGATCGACCGGCTGGTGGCGACCCTGACGCTGGCCCCGGTGCTGTCAGACGAATTGGCGCGCAAGCCCGAACTGATCGACACCCTGCTCGACCGCGGCGCGCTCGAATTGCCGGGCGATGTGGGCGCGATCGCGGCGCGGATGGAAGGCGCGGCGGTGCGCGGCGATTACGAAGCGTTGCTCGATGCGATCCGGGTGGTGACCGGCGAGTTGCGCTTTGCCCTCGGCGTCCAATTGATCGAAGGGCTGGCCGACCCGCTCGCCATTGCCTGCGCCCTGTCGCGCACGGCGGAAGCGGCGATGGGCCTTGCCGCGCGCGCCACCATCGCCGATTTCGCCGCCAAGCACGGGCGGGTGCCCGGCAGCGAATTGCTGATACTGGGGCTGGGGCGGCTGGGCGGCGGGGCGCTGACCCATGCCTCGGACCTCGATATCGTCTACCTGTTCACCGGCGACTTTGCCGCGCAGTCCGACGGGCCGCGTCCGCTGGGAGCGACGACCTATTACAACCGCCTCGCCAGCCGGGTCAGCGCCGCGCTGTCGGTGCCGACCGCGCAGGGCGCGCTGTATGAAGTCGATACGCGGCTGCGGCCGCAGGGCAATCAGGGGCCATTGGCAGTCAGTTGCGAAGCCTTCGGCAAGTATCAGCGCGAGGCGGCTTGGACCTGGGAGCACATGGCGCTGACCCGCGCGCGGGTGCTGCTGGGATCGGACGCGGCGCGCGCCGAGCTGGAAGCGGTGCTGGCCGAAGTGCTCCACGCGCCGCGCGACAGGGCTGCGCTGCGCGAAGCGGTGCTCCGGATGCGGGCCGAGATGGCACGGCACAAGTCGCCTGGCGGGCCGCTCGATGCCAAGCTGCTGCGCGGCGGATTGGTCGATTGCGAATTCCTGGTCCACTACCTGCAATTGCGCGGGCAAACCGCAGCGGGAGAACCGCTGGCCGAGGCGGCACCGGAGGCGCTCGACCCCGATCTCGTCACTGCGCTCGGAGGTCTTGCCGGGGCCGGGCTGCTGCCGACCGACCTGACCGGGGCCTACGAATCGATGATCCGGATATTGGTGGCAGGCCGCCTGCTCGCTCCCGGCGGACGCGAACCGCCGCCTTGCGGCGCGCGCGCGCTGGCGCGAGCCTGCGGGCATGACAGCTACGCTGGCTTGCTTGATGCCTTTGCGGCGGCGCGGCACAGCGTGGCCGAGGCCTGGAAACAAATCCTGCGCACAGACATTCTCGCACCCGAACAGGAGGACAACCCATGAGCACTTTTCCGGGCGTCGGTGACGCCATCCCCGATATTGCGATGGAAACCCCCGAAGGCGGCACGGTCAAGCCGTCCGACTTCGCCGGGACCAAGCTGGTGATCTTCTTCTACCCCAAGGACGACACCCCCGGCTGCACCACCGAGAACAAGGACTTCTCCGCCTTGCAAGGCGCGTTCGCGGCAGCTGGCACCAAACTGCTCGGCGTCAGCAAGGACCCGGCCAAGAAGCACGCCAAGTTCATCGCCAAGCATGGCCTGACCGCCCCGCTCGCCAGCGATGCGGAAGAAGGCGGGCTGTCGGACGCGCTCGGCGTGTGGGCGGAAAAGCAGATGTACGGCAAGACCTATATGGGCATGGTCCGCGCGACCTATCTGGTGGACGCGGACGGCACGATCGCGCGCATCTGGGACAAGGTGAAGGTCAAGGGCCACGCCGAAGAGGTGCTCGCCGCGGCCCAGAACCTTTAGATTCGCCCGCTCTGACGCCGAACCATGCCGAGTATCGCCGCCGCCATCCGCGCAGCCCTGCTGACCGCCGACCCGCGCGCCAAGTGCTTTGCCGCGCGGAAGGTGGCGCGCGACTGGCGGCGCGGCGCGCTGGCGTGGCGGTTCGACGTTCCGATGCCCGACCGCCCCGCCTGGCCCGGCCGCCCCGAACTGCTCAGCCCCGGACAGATGCCCAAGCGCGGGCGTTTCGGATCGGACCGCGCGCGAATCGCGCTATGGCACAGCATCGCGCATATCGAATTCGTCGCGATCGACCTGGCGCTCGACATGGCAGGGCGCTTCGGGGCAGCAATGGGCGAAGAATTCGTGAGCGATTTCCTCGCTGTCGCCGCCGACGAAGCGATGCACTTCGCGCTGCTGGCAAGAAAACTCGAAAGCCTCGGCAGCCACTACGGCGCGCTGCCCGCCCATGCCGGCTTGTGGGAGGCCGCCGCAGCGACCAGCGGCGATGTCGCAGCCCGGCTGGCGGTGGTTCCGATGGTGCTCGAAGCACGCGGGCTCGATGTCACGCCCGGCATGATCGACCGCGTGCAGGAAGCGGGCGACGCGCACGGCGCGAAAATCCTGACCCGAATTCTTGACGACGAAATCCGGCACGTCGCCTTTGGCACCAAGCACTTTCGTGCCTGCGCCCAAACGCTCGGGCGCGAGCCCGAATCCCTTTGGCAAGCCCTAGTAAAACAGCACTTTCGCGGGGCCGTTAAGCCGCCGTTCAACGACTCAGCGCGTCTTGCTGCCGGTTTGTCGCTGGGATTTTACACAGAGATTGCACTTTAACGACTCTGACGGTTAACCCTCATCCCACAAGGCGCGCACCAGACGTGTCGAGATTGTCCTAGGGCGTTGCGCCACAGTTTCGGGATCGGGTCATAATGTTATCGTTTGTGCGTCACGTGTCGAAGCTTGCAGGCCTGTGTGCTGCCGGTTTCCTGATTTCCGCTGCTTCGCCGGCGCTCGCCAGTTCTTCCGCCAATGCTGCTACGACCGCCGCCGATGTGGTCGAACCGGTGCGCGAGGAACAGGGCGACAGCCTGATCGCCAGCGATGCGCGCTTCCGCAACCTGTTCGCCAGCTGGACGTCGATGGACGCCAGCACTGCCACCGGCAACCAGCCCCCCGCCCCGTTCGAACAACCCTCGATTTCAGTCCCGTCGCGGATGCCGCTGACCGGCGCGCAGCTGACCAGCGGCTACGGGATGCGCACCCATCCGGTGCTCGGCGGCCGTCGCCGTCACAGCGGAATCGACCTCGCCGCGCCGACTGGGACCCCGGTCTATGCCACGGGTGACGGCATTGTCGGCCGCGCCGACTGGTTCTCCAGCTACGGCCTCTACATCAGCATCGATCACGGCGCGAAGATGGAAACACGCTACGCCCATCTGTCGCGCCTGGCCGTATCGGCAGGCGACAATGTGAAGAAAGGCGACCTCATCGGCTATGTCGGTTCGACCGGCCGTTCGACTGGTCCGCACCTCCATTATGAAGTTCGCGTGGAGGGGGTTGCAGTCAATCCGATTCCGTATATGGTAGAGAGCGAAGCACAGCTTGCCTACGCCCGCGATGCCCGATTGACCGGTCAGGGCGGCGAGTAAGCCCAAGAGATTGCCTGCGAAAAGCGGGCCGGACATTGGAGAGGGTGTCCGAACATGGCGGCGGGTTTACCCGCCGCCTTTTTTTGTCCTCCATCCCTGAAAACCCTCGAAAGCGCACCGCGCGCCCATCGCGATGGCTCCTCGCAGATGGGTGGCATATCCCATACCTTTTTGCTTGCGGGGCGCGGCGGCGCGGTTCAACTTCTCTTCCAGGCCAGACGGCGCGCCATGCGTGCGCCGCGGTGAGGGAGAGAGACACATGACCATGCACCCGATCGCGCACGCCGCGACCCGCCCGGATCATCCCGCCGTCATCATGGCAGGCTCGGGCGAGACGATGACATATGGCGCAATGGAGGCGGAATCGAACCGGTTCGCCAACCTGCTGCGCGCCCACGGGATCGCAGCGGGCGAGGCCTTTGCCGTGCTGCTGGAAAACCGGATCGACTACTTCACCGTGATCTGGGGTTCGCAGCGGGCGGGCACGATGCTGGTGCCGATCTCCTCTCGCCTGACCGCGCCCGAAGCCGCCTACATCATCCGCGATGCGCAGGCGACGCTGCTGATCACGAGCGGCTATTTCGCAGGAATGCTGGATGACATCCGTGCCGAATGCCCCGGCCTGACCGTGCTGGTGATGGACGCTTCAGGGAATGGGGGCGATGCCGGGAATTTCGCCGCCGCACTCGCCGCCCAATCCTCAGCCCCCATCCCCGATCAGACCGCGGGCATGGTGATGCTCTATTCATCGGGCACCACCGGGCGGCCCAAGGGCATCCGCCCCGCCCCGCCCGAGGATCCCGATCCGCAGGCGATGGTGCCGCTGATCGGGCTGGCGATCATGGGGGCGGGGATGCCGTCCGACGGTTCGATGGTCTACCTCTCGCCTGCGCCGCTGTACCACGCCGCGCCGATCGGCTGGTGTTCGGTGGTCCACCGGCTCGGCGGGACGGTGGTGATGATGGAGAAGTTCGAACCCGAGGCCGCGCTCGCCGCGATCGAACGTTACAAGGTGACCGACAGCCAGTGGGTGCCGACCCATTTCGTGCGTTTCCTCAAGCTCGATCCGGAAGTGCGCACCCGCTATGACCTGTCGAGCCACCAGCGCGCGCTCCACGCTGCCGCGCCCTGCCCGGTGCCGATCAAGCGCGACATGATCGAATGGTGGGGGCCGATCATCAACGAATATTATGCGGGGAGCGAGATGATCGGGATGACGCTGGTCAAATCCGAACACTGGCTCGCCAAGCCCGGCACGGTCGGGGTCGCGGTGCACGGCAAGCTGCACGTCTGCGGGCCGGAGGGCGAGGAACTGCCGCCGGGCGAGGACGGGCTGATCTTCTTCGAGAACGACAACCTGCCGACCTATCACAACGATCCCGCCAAGACCGCAGAGGCGATGCATCCCGAAGGCTGGATGACGCTGGGCGACATCGGGCACCTCGATGCGGACGGCTTCCTGTTCCTGACCGACCGCCTTAGCCACATGATCATTTCGGGCGGGGTCAACATCTACCCGCAGGAGATCGAGAACCTGCTGGTCACCCACCCCAGGGTGATGGACGCCGCCGTGATCGGCGCGCCCTGCCCCGATCTTGGCGAGCAGGTGGTGGCGGTGGTGCAGCCCAAGGACATGGCAGACGCGGGTCCTGCGCTGGAGGCGGAACTGCGCGCCTTCCTCGCCCCCAGCCTGTCCAAGATCAAAATGCCCAGGCTGTTCGATTTCCGCCCCGAACTTCCGCGCGAGGCGAACGGCAAGCTCTACAAGCGCGAATTGCGCGACGAATACGCCGCGAGGGCACGCGAAGGCGCCGATGCGGCCTGAGCGCAAGGCCTTGGCGCCGCGTGTGACCGCAGCCTGACAATCCGGCACGAATTGCGCGGGCGCAGTTCGATTCCGCTATTGTTTTCCCGGCGTTTGTCCTAGTTTTGGCGGCATGGGGTTTCGTTTTCGCCTTGAATGCCCGGGACCGGCGGCATGAGCCTGCTTGAACCGCACAACTGGCCGTTCCTCATTGCGCTGGGCCTGCTCGCGGTGATTGCCGTGCTGCAAGTCACCGGCGTGTCCGAAGCGATCGAGGGCGCGGGCGAGTTCGATGCGCCCGATGGGCTCGACGGCGGCAGTCTGGGTGACGGCCTGACCGGGCTGCTGGGGCTTGGCCGGGTGCCGCTGCTGATCTGGCTGGCGATGTTGTTGTTCGTTTTCGCCGCCACTGGCGTGGTCGGACAGGCGGTGCTGGCAAGCATGCTCGGCGCTCCGCTGAGCGCCGGATGGGCCGCGCTGGCGGCAGGGGGCGCCGCAGTGCCGCTCAACGCCGTCGCCGTGCGCCCGCTGGCCGCTATCATGCCGAAGGACGAAACCACCGCCATCGGACTCGACGAATTGGTGCGGCGCGATGCCGAGATTCAGATCGGCACCGCGCGCCCCGGCTCGCCCGCGCGCGCCAAGGTGATCGACCGGCATGGTCAATCGCATTTCGTCATGGTCGAACCGAACGACATCACCACGCAATTGAACGCAGGCGATACCGTCCTGCTGGTGCGCCGCGAAGGGCAGACCTTCTACGGCGTGCATTACGAAAGCCCGTTGCTCGGGCTGGGCATCTGAAGGGGAACGCCAATGGCTTTGACCACCACCGAAGATCTGACCACGTCCGGCGACTTGATCGCGGGCGGAACCGGTGACCTGATCACCTACGGCGCGGGCCTCGGCGGCTTGCTGCTCGTCGCCATCATCTTCATCGCATTTCTCGCCCGGCTCTACCGTCGCGCCTCGAAGGAAACCGCCTTCGTGCGCACCGGTCTGGGCGGGGAGCGGGTGGTGATGAACGGCGGGGCGCTGGTGTTCCCGG
>DAIQNP010000139.1:0-7131 GCA_036788335.1 Erythrobacter sp. | reverse complement strand
AACGGCTCCTCCCCGCCTTCGCCGGTGTTCGAACGCCCGCCGATGCGGTTCATCGCGATCGCCATCGTCGAATGGGCTTCGTGGCTGATCGAGCCGAGGCTCATTGCTCCGGTGGAGAAGCGCTTCACGATTTCGACGGCCGGTTCGACCTCGTCGAGCGGGACCGGCTTCTTTGCCTTCTTGAATTCGAGCAGGCCGCGAATGGTCAGCAGCCGTTCGGACTGTTCGTTGATGCTGGCGGCGAATTCGGCGTAGTTTGCCAGGTTGTTCCCGCGCACCGCGTGCTGGAGCGCGGCGACGTTCTGCGGGGTCCAAGCGTGTTCCTCGCCGCGCAGCCGGTACTGGTAGATCCCGCCGACATCGAGCATCCCGTCATAGAGCGGGTTGTCGCCGTAAGCCTGCCCGTGGCGGCGCAAGGCTTCCTCGGCGACTTCGGCAAGGCCGATGCCTTCGATGGTGGTGGCAGTGCCGGTGAAGTACTTTTCGATAAAGGCGCTCGACAGGCCCACCGCGTCGAAGATCTGCGCGCCGCAATAGGACTGGTAGGTCGAGATGCCCATCTTGGACATGACCTTGCGGATGCCCTTGCCCAGCGCCTTGATGTAGTTCTGCTGGACCTTGTGCGGGGAGAGGTCCGGATGACGCTTGGCGCGCAGTGCTTCGAGCGTTTCCAAGGCCAGCCAGGGGTTGATCGCCTCCGCCCCGTAGCCGGCCAGCACGCAGAAATGGTGCACTTCGCGCGGCTCGCCGCTTTCGAGCACGAGGCCGGTCTGCATCCGCAGCCCCTGCCGCACCAGATGGTGATGCACTGCGGCCGTCGCCAGCAGCGCGGGCATCGGCACGCGGGTCTCGTCCTGGCCGCGGTCGGACAGGATCAGGATGTTGTGGTCCTGCAACACCGCCTCGGTCGCGGCCCAGCACATTTCCTTCAGCGCCAGTTCCAGCCCCTCGGGCCCGGTGCTGGCGTCCCACGTGATGTCGATCGTGGCGCAGCGGAATGCACCGTCGAGCGCTTCTTCGACCGAGCGGATCTTGGCCAGATCCTCGTTGGTGAGGATCGGCTGGTCGACCTCGAGCCGCTTGTGCGTGCCGGCATCGCGGCCCAGCAAATTGGGGCGCGGGCCGATCATGCTGGTGAGGCTCATCACCAGTTCCTCGCGGATCGGGTCGATCGGCGGGTTGGTGACCTGCGCGAAGTTCTGCTTGAAATAGTCGTAGAGCAGCCGCGAACGGTTCGACAGCACGGCCAGCGGCGTGTCGGTGCCCATCGACCCGATCGGATCGTCCCCGTCGACCGCCATCGGTTCGAGGAAGCGGGCGATGTCTTCCTGCGTGTAGCCGAAAGCCTGCTGGCGCTCGATCAGGGTGGTGGTGTCCTCGCCGGTCGCGCCCGGTTCGGGCACGATGTCGGTGATGTCGCCCAGCTTGTACTGCGCCTGGGCCAGCCATTCCTCGTAAGGCTCGGCCCGGGCAAGATCGGCCTTGAGTTCGTCATCCTCGATGATCCGCCCCTGTTCGAGGTCGATCAGCAGCATCTTGCCCGGCTGGAGCCGCCACTTGCGCACGATGTCTTCCTCGGCAAAGGGCAGCACGCCGCTTTCCGAGGCGAGGCAGACGATGTCGTCTTTCGTGACGCAATAACGCGCCGGGCGCAGACCGTTGCGGTCAAGCGTCGCGCCGATCTGGCGGCCATCGGTGAAGCACACCGCCGCAGGTCCATCCCACGGCTCCATCAGCGCGGCGTGATATTCGTAAAAGGCCCGCCGCTCGGGGTCCATCAGCGCATTGCCGCTCCACGCTTCGGGGATCAGCATCATCATCGCGTGGGCGAGACTGTATCCGCCCGCAATCAGGAGTTCGAGCGCGTTGTCGAGGCTGGCCGTGTCCGATTGCCCGTGCGGGATGATCGGCCACATCTTGTCGAGATCGGGGCCGAGCAGCTCGCTTTCCATCGTCCGGCGGCGGGCGTTCATCCAGTTGACGTTGCCGCGCACCGTGTTGATCTCGCCATTGTGGGCGATGAAGCGGAACGGGTGGGCCAGCCGCCAGCTGGGGAAGGTGTTGGTGCTGAACCGCTGGTGGACAAGGCCCAGCGCTGAAATGCAATCGGGATCGCGCAGGTCGTCGTAGAAGCTGCCCACCTGCGTCGCCAGCAGCAGGCCCTTGTAGACCAGCGTGCGGGTCGAGAAGCTGGGAATGTAGGTTTCAGCCAGGCCCGGCAGCCCGTGCTTTTCGGCCAGTTGCCGCAGCGGGTTCTGGAGCTGTTTGCGGATCACCAGCAGCTTGCGTTCGAAAGCGTCCTGATCGGGGCAATTTTCGCCCCGCCCGATCACCGCCATCTGGATCACCGGCATCGATGCGATCACCGCCGCGCCCAGCCCGTCCAGCGTGACCGGCACGTCGCGCCAGCCGATGAAGCGCTGGCCTTCCTTGGCGGTGAGGCTCTCGATCCGCTCGGCCACGAAGGCGCGCGCGGCGCCGTCCTGCGGCATGAAGCACATCGCCACGCCGTATTCGCCCGCAGCGGGCAGGTCATGGCCATGACTGCCGGCCCAGCGCCGGATCAGCGGATCGGGGATCTGCATCAGCAGTCCTGCTCCGTCGCCCAGCAGCGGATCGGCACCCACCGCGCCGCGATGATCGAGCTTTTCGAGAATCTCGAGCGCTTGGCGGATGATCGCGTGGCTTTTCGCACCCTTGATATGCGCCACCATGCCGACGCCGCAGGCATCGTGTTCGTTGGCGGGGTCGTAAAGACCCTGGGAGGAGGGGTATCCCATGGCGTTCATCCGATCTGTCAGATGCCGACAGGCGCGCCTTGCGGGCGAATCGCTCGCGCAGGATACGCGCCTGACGGCAGGTCTATGGGACACGGACGACCGCTTGCGGCCATGCCAGCCCGTTTCGGACCCCCTCATGCCGACAGGAAGCGGGTTTGGCAATGGCTTTGCGCGAAGCAAAATTTCCTGTGCGCCTAGCTGGACTATCGATAGATTGCGCAGATGACACGCAATCGCGGTCCGGGTTGCATCAACTGCACCCTTGCCGTGCTTCAGGCGAGGTCAGGCTGCACCGCGCAGGTCCTGCAACCGCGACAGCGCATCACGCAGAGTTTCGCCGTTGGGCTGTGCACCGTGCGCGCCCTTGCCGCCACTGTCATTGGCGAGAATCGCCAGCGCCTTGAGCGCTTCGGCCAGTGCGGCATCGCGTCCGGCGGGCAAGGTGCCGGGCCTGGCCTGGCGTTCGTGCAGGGCAGCGGCGAGGCGTTCGACCATCTGGACCAGACTGAGCTCGCTCGGGGCGACTGCGCGCAATTGTTCGACCACGTTCGGCTGGGGACGCGGCGGCACCGCGCGGAGCGCAGAGCGGGGCGCAAGTCGTGGTGCGGACTCGGTCCCTGCCTTGCCTGAAGGCACCGGCAGCTCATCGACCCAGACCGCGTTGCGACCAGGGATCTGCGCGAATTGCGCCAGATCGAGCGCGACCGGATCGGGCGCGACCGGCGGGGGAGCAGCAGGGGGCGTGCCAGCCGGATTGTCCCAGCGGGTGTCTTCGGCCACCGCCTCGCAGGTTTCGATCAGCGCGTCTTCGAAATCGCGCAAGGTAAACATCGGCTTGCGGTTGCCGGACGGGGTGGCGGATGGCTGCACGGGTCGCGGCTCGGGCAGTTCGCCCGCCAGTTCGAGCGGCGGCAGGTCAAGCGGAGTGTCGAGACTGTCTGTGCCGAGATCGCGCACCGGATCGATCGGGCGTACGCGGCGGGCGGCCATTTCCGCGATCGAAGGACCGGCGGCGCGTGACAGGGCGTGCTGGCGCAGCGCGGCGGCAAGCGCCAGGCACAGGCCGCCGGTGACAATGGCGGCAAGCCCGGCAAGGGCTGGCTGGAACAGGCCCAGCGGCAACGCGGCGCCTGACTGTGCAGCCATTCCGGTCAAGGCAAAATGTGGCAGCACCAGCACGATTAGACCGCCCAGCGCCGCGCCCCACAGGGCCAGCAGGGGGACAAAGACGGGATGCGCGGCAAGACTGCGCTGCGAACCGCGTGCCTTGCGGGTCTTGCGCGCCACCTTGGGCCGCTCGCCCGCCTGTTGCCGCCCTTTGATCATATGTTCTTCCTGTCGCCCCCGATCGTGCGGATGACAGGACCAATCGCTCTGTCAGGCCCGCAATGGCTGCGCAGGCAGGGCGGTCGTTGCCGCGCTGCCCGGCTTCTCACCAGCTAGCAAGAGATGGTAAACGGAGAGATAACGCGCGACGTTAACGGCCCAATCGTGCCGGGTGCGGACATGGGCCTGCGCGCGGCCCTTCATCGCGTCCCATTCGCTGCGGTCGGCGATCATGCGGGCGAGCGCGGCGGCGCACGCGGCGGGATCGTCAGGCGCGAACAGCGTGCCGGTCACACCGTCGGTGATCAGTTCGCGGTGCCCGCCGACGTCCGAGGCGGCGACCAGACGGCGCTGCGCCATCGCTTCGAGCGGTTTCAAGGGCGTGACAAGGTCGGTCAACCGCTGGCATTTGCGCGGATAGGCGAGCACGTCGACCAGCGAATAGTACCGCTCGACCTCGGCGTGCGGGACGCGCCCGGTGAAAATCACGGCCTCGGGTTCGGGCAAAGCGGCGGCGGCGGCGCGCCAGGCACTCTCCATCGGGCCGGCCCCGACCAGCAGCAAGCGCGCTCCGGGATGAGACCGCCGCAGCAACGGCATGGCGGCGATCAGGTCATCGACACCTTCGTAATCGTAGAAGCTGCCGATGTAGCCGATCACCGGCGTCTGCGCGTCGATTCCCAGCATCGCGCCCAGCCCGGCATCGCGCGCCACCGGCTCGCCGAACAGCGTCAGGTCCACTCCGTTGGGCATGATCCCGATCTTGCCCGGCGCGATCCCGCGGGCGATCAGATCGTTGCGCAGTCCTTCGCAGATGGTGAACACCGCTTCGGCCTGCCGCACCACGCGGGTTTCGAGCGCGCGGGTCAGGCGATACTTGATGCTGCCCTCGGTTCCCGAAAGGTTGCCGACCGCCGCATCTTCCCAGAAGGCGCGGATTTCGTAGACCAAGGGGATGCCCAGCGCGCGGGCCGCCCGCTGGGCTGCCGCGCCGCACAGGGCGGGCGAATGGGCGTGGATGATGTCGGGCGGCCACTCGTCCGCCAGCTGGCGGATCGCGCTGTCGAGCGCGGCGATCTCGCGCAGTTCGCGCAGCGCCGGAGGCCCATCGGGCAGGCCGGGAGTGCGGTGGAAGGTCAGTCCGTCGATGAATTCGGGTGAGCCGTTATCCTCCGCCTCCAGCCCGTGGCGCCGGCCGGTGATGCCGCGCACGGCGATCCCCGCCCCTTCCTGCGCCTTCAGAATCGCACGGGTGCGGAAGGTGTAGCCGCTGTGGAGCGGCAACGAATGGTCGAGGACATGCAGCACACGGGTCATGGCGCGCACGAATAGGGCCAATGTGCTTAACGCCGCGTCAACTGCCTGCCGGGTAAGGCCATGTCGGCGCAGGGCCGGTCCGGTGACCGAATCCCCCTGAGCGCCGGATGCGCGCCGGATGTGCGCCGGAGCTGGGCCGATGATCGATTACTTCGCGCTGGCGCTCGGGCACGGGCTGATGGCTTTCGCGATCCTGCGGCTGGTGATGCGCGAATCGCTCGACGCGGATCCGCTGCTCGGCGATCTGGACGAAGCGGCGCGCGAAAACCGCTTCGCCACCACCATGGCCGGCCGCAATGCCGCCCGGCGGGCCAGCAAGGATCAGGCGGCCGAGACGCCGCAGCCGGAAGCTGACCGACCAACCCGATGATCGACCTCTTCTTCCTCGCCTTTATCGGATATGTCCTGCTGCTCGGCCTCAGGCGGCCGTTCCTGTGGGTGCTGCTCTATGTCTATATCGACATTCTGGCGCCCCAGCGGATCGGCTACTCGCTGATTGTCAGCCTGCCGGTGTCACTGATCGCCTTTGCCGCCGCGTTCGGCGGCTGGCTGCTGCTCGAACGCAAGGAGGGCGCGCGCTTCAGCCTGCGTCAGGGGCTGATGCTGGCGCTGCTGCTCTATTGCTGGTGGACCACCGGGCAGGCCGACTTCCCCGAGGAGGCCGCGACCAAGTGGGACTGGGTGTGGAAGGCGCTGCTGTTTGCGATCTTCCTGCCCTTTACCCTCACCACCCGCGCGCGGATCGAGGCGCAGGCGCTGGTGCTGGTGCTGACGGTGGCGACCATCGTTATCGGTGCGGGGATGAAGACTGTGCTGGGCGGCGGCGGCTATTCCAATCTCAGCTTCTTCGTCGACGACAACAGCGGCATTTACGAAAGCTCCACCCTCGCCACGGTGGCGATCGGGCTGATCCCGCTGATCTGGTGGTTCACCCGCTATGGCACGGTGTTCCGCCCGCACTGGATGGTGACCGGCTTCGCCATCGCGCTGACCTTTGCCTGCCTGATGGTGCCGATCGGGACCGAGGCACGCACCGGGCTGCTCTGCATCGCTGCGCTGGCGGTGCTGGCGCTGCGCTTCGTCAAGCAGCGCATCGCGTTCATCGCCGGGGGCGCGGTGCTGGCGCTGGTCGCCCTGCCGTTCCTGCCGCAGACCTATTACGACCGCATGGCGACGATGGCCGAACCGAGCGGCGATGAAAGCGCATCGACCCGCGTGGCAGTGTGGCAATGGACGCTGGATTATGTCGCCACGCGGCCGCTGGGCGGCGGGTTCGATTCGTTCCGCAGCAACAGCTTTACCTATGTCATGCCGGTCAAGACCGAGGACGGGAACACCACCACGATCGAATACCGCGAGGTCGAGGACCGGGGCCGTGCGTTCCATTCCTCGGTGTTCGAATTGCTGGGCGAACAGGGCTGGCCGGGGCTGATCATCTGGATCGCGCTCCACCTCGTCGGATTGTGGCAGATGGAGCGGATCTATCGCCGCTGGCGCAAGGCGCAGGACGAGGCCGAACGCTGGATCGCGCCGTTTGCCGCGGCGTTGCAGATGGGGGCGCTGATCTACCTGGTCGGCGCGCTGTTCCAGGGAATCGGCTATCAGCCGGTGATGCTGATGCTGGTCGGGTTGCAGGTGGGCCTGCACACCTACTGCCAGAGAATCGATTCGGCCCGTACCGCAGCGACCGACAGCGCGGTTCGCAAGC
>DAIQNP010000138.1:0-7144 GCA_036788335.1 Erythrobacter sp. | reverse complement strand
GCCACTGCCACCGCCACCGCTGCCGGGTCGGCGGCCGGTTCAACCTCTGTCACCGGCGCTGGGTCGGGTGCCGGGACCGCTGCCAGGTCGGGTGCTGGCTCCGCCGCCACTGCCACCGGATCGGGCGCCGGGTCGGGTGCCGGGTCCGCCGCCACTGCCACCGGGTCGGGCGCTGGGTCCGCCGTGCCGTCCGCGACCATCGTGGGATTGGTCAGAGTATTTGCCGGGGTCTCTCCGGTCTTCGTCCGCGGCGCAGGTTCATCCGCATCTCGCGCGATGTCGGTGCGGGGAACGTTTGCGGGCGTCTCGAGTATGGGCTGGGGGCGGGATTCCGGTGTCCCCATGGCGGCGGGGGCTTCCGCTGCCGGATCGATTTCTGCGGGATCACCTGCGCCGGGCGCCGGGACGCTGTCCGGCGTGGTGGCACTATGGGGGTTGGTCTCAGGGTTTCCCCCTGCGGCTGCCGCAAGGACCGGCGGAGGGGCAGAGCCGGCTGGCGTGCCCTCCCCCTCCGGCACCGCGCCATCCAGCCGGGACCCGTCGTCCGCCGGGTCCAACGCTGCCGCATCCGCGCCGGGGGGCATCAGCCCCCATTCCGGCCCGGAACCTTGGTGCAGGTTCGCACGGGACGGGTCCACATCTTCCGATGCCAACCCCGCCTGTGCATGCCACGCAGCGTCCCGCGATGTTCGGCCACGCAATGCCGCAGCGCCGGATTGAGCGCCGACAGAAGCAGTATATTCGGTGTCGTCAGCCATGTGTCGGTCCTTTTGCAAAACCAACGTCCGACGGCAGTTAATGTCGCGTCACCACCAAAGCCGATACTGGATGAAACTTGTCTAAATTGCCGTTAAGTTCCTGCCTTACCCAAGGGGCTGTTAAACTCTTTGCAAAGATTCCTGTCGTTACCAACGCTCCAGCGATAAAATTGCCGGAGTGAGCCGATGACCACCGGTGCCGAAAGCCAGTCCTTGGCGCGCCTAGCAGTAAATCCACCACCGCAGGGCCCTGCGGTGCTCGCGGGATCATTTGCGCTGAATCTTCTGGCGCTCGCCATGCCCCTTGCGATGCTGCAAATCTTCGACCGGATCATCCCTTTTCAGTCCACCGGCACCCTGATGGTGTTCCTGATCGGTCTCGTGGTTGTCTGCGTACTTGAACTGGTGCTGCGTCTTGCCCGGATCGTGCTTGTTGGCCATGCTGGCGCAACATTCGAGAGAGACCTCGGGGCCAGAGTTCTCGACCATACCCTAAGGTCAGTCCCGCGCGATCATGAGCGTGATACGGCTGGGATTCATTTCGAGCGGTTTGGGGCCGTAACCCAACTGCGCGAACACTATGCCGGACAAGGACGGCTGCTTGCAATCGATCTGCCGTTTACGGTGATTTTCATAGCGCTGATCGCCCTGATCGGGGGCTGGCTCGTGGTGGTGCCCCTGTGCCTTCTGGCAATTATTGCTCTTGCCGGGATGATCATCCGCACCGTCCAGGGTGGATTGCTTGAAAATCGCATGTCTGTCGATTCGCGACGCTATTCCTTTCTGATCGAGTTCATTTCGCAAATCGCAACCGTCAAAAGCTGCCGCATGGAAGGGCAGATGCTTCGCCGTTACGAAATGCTGCACAGGCAATCTGTCGATGCAAGCCGTCGGATCATCGCCCTTGCCGGTGCATCCCAGACGTTTGGAGCGACCCTTGGTCAGGTGGCAGTGGCCGCCATGGGATTGAGCGGTGCCTATTGCGTGATCATCGGGACAATCGGGATAGGCGACCTCGCTGCGTGCATGCTGCTGAATGGCCGCACCACGCAACCGATGTTGAAGCTGCTCAGCCTCATGTCGCAACAGGAGGGAAAGCGCCTGGCGCAGGCGAAGATCTGTGAAATATCGGCAATGCCGCTACGCGCTGCACAATCAAAGGCTATATCGTTGACGAAGGGTGCGATCTCGTTTCGTAGCGTAACTTTCCGGCATCCGACCAGCGGCGCAGTGCTTTTCGAAGGACTGACAGACGACATTGCGCATTCCGAAAGGGTCGCGCTGCAAAGCCGGGATGCAGGTGGTCGTTCATCGCTGATGCGGATGATCCTTGCGGAACAGGCACCTTCGGAAGGGCAAGTCCTGATCGACGGCTTTCCAGCGCAAACCTTCGGTGAAACCCGGGGACCCAGAGGGATTGCGATTCTGGACCAGGAACCGGTCATTTTTCACGGGACAATTCTGGAAAATATCACGCTCTTCGGATCCGTCGGCCCTCCGGATCGTGCGCTCACCATCTCCGAAAGTGTGGGGCTTGACGTCGATATCCGGGCACTGCCTCTAGGCTATCAGACTCCGCTTGGAGCCGGTGGCGGCATGCACTCGCAGGGTTTTCTCCAACGACTTTGCATTGCGCGGATCCTGTGTCTTCGTCCGCGAATCCTGCTTTTCAACAATGCGGCGTCCGCACTGGACTTGTCGGCAGCGACCCGTGTTGCGCGCGCAATCTCCGACCACGCCGAAGGTACGACGATGGTGCTCGTGGCCGCGCAACCGGCACTGAAGGCACTTGCAACCAGAGACCTGTGGCTATCGCGTTCGGTGGCGTCCAAGACCACACTCGACAGTTGGGATGCGGACAGCGCGGCGCCACAGGGGGTGGCTGACTATCGACAGAGGCAAAGCGCATGATATCGACACTGGCATCGCCCCAACTGGGCCTGCTGCACCGCTTTCTAGAGGCATCCGGCTGCCACAGCAGCGAGACCGGCCTTATGGAAGCGGTTCCGCACCTGGCGGAGTCCCTAAGCTGCAGCGACAGTATAGCGACACTGCGCAACCTTGGTCTGCCGCTGAACTTCGCTGAGGGACGCGCGTCCGACCTTGGCCCCGCAGACCTGCCCACGCTGCAGATACATGCGGACGGCACATTGCGTATCATTCTCCAACGAAACGGTAACCGGATCCTTGCCGCCGGTGCCGGTGCTGGTGCTGGTGCTGGTGACTTGATGCCCGAATGGAGTCCGGCCACCACGGAACGCGCTGTGTTCGTTCGCATAGAGCCCCATCGGCGGGAGGTGGGGCAAGGGCGTGCCGACGGGATTGTCGAAATTGTTCGGGGGTTTCGCACTACCGTTGGACTGCTGCTTGTCGTGTCGTTGATGACAAATATCATGGCGCTTGCAACGCCACTGCTGATTATGGCGATCTATGATCGTGCAATACCAACAGGGTCCGTCGAACTTGTCGGTGCGATGGTGGTCGCCATGGTTATCGTGTTCGCCACCGATGTCGCTTTGCGGATGATCCGGGCCCGGGCCGTTGCCTATATGGGGGCGGCGGTTGAGGGGCGGCTGGGTATGGCGCTTTTCCGAAAGCTCACGGCGATACCGCTCTCGGAAATCACGAAAAGCGATGTGGACCAGCAGATTGCCCGGCTCCGCCAATTTGAGGGTATGCGCGATCTGTTCGCCGGCCCAGTATTTTCGACCTTGCTCGACCTGCCTTTCATATTCCTTTTTCTGGGAATTTTGTTTCTTATCAGCCCTGCAATTGGCATCCTGATTTTATGCGCCGGTCTTCTTTTCGTCCTTGCCGCCGTGCTTGGCCTTGGGCCTCTTGAGCGGCTGAATGCACAGGCTGCCGCAGACCGTGCGGCGCATCAGAAATTCCTTTTCGAGACTGCGCAGCGTCAGCGCGCCCTCCAGCGGCTTGGGCTTGGGCAGCTTTGGCAAGATCGACACGACCACGTTGCCCGCAAGGCGGCCGAATCCACCCGACGTGCGCGCCAGACCCAACTGGCGTGCCAGTCGTTCGCGCAGGGGTTGATGGCCATTTCCGGTATCGGTGCGATTTTTCTCGGAACTCACCTCGCGATGGGCTCGGCGCTGAGTTTTGGCGCATTGATCGCCATCATGACACTGGTCTGGAAGACGCTCTCTCCTGTCCAGGCGTTGTACACAAACCTGCCGCAGATTCAGGGCTTCCTGCGCAGCCGGCGGCAAATCGACCGGGTCCTCTCTCTTCCGGAAGAATTCGTCCGAAGGGCCGCACTCAGCGAATTCAAGAGCTTCAAGGGGGCATTGGCCCTGAAAGGTGTGAGCCACCGTTTTCCATTTGCGTCCGAGCCGAGCCTGACCCAAGTCAGCCTCGATATCCAACCCGGCGAATGCGTTGCGATCTGTGGGCCCAACGGAAGCGGAAAGTCCGTGCTGTTTGATCTCGTCGATGGTCTTTATGCACCAACGGCGGGTTCACTGACCTTCGACGGGGTCAGCTATCGGCAGATCGCCGTTGACGATCTGCGGCATATGATCAGTTACGCGCGGCAGGAACCGGCTTTCTTTCACGGCACAATCTGGCAGAATTTCCAGCTCGCTGCGCCAACACTTACGCGGTCCGATGCCATGGATGCCATCGAAGCCATGCAGCTTACCGATGAATTGGAACGCTTGCCCGACGGTCTTGACACGCGGCTCAGTGAAGCTGTCCGCCGCAACATGTCGCCGGCGACACTGCGTGGGCTGGGATTGGCCCGCTGCCTTTGCAAACCAGCGGCGGTGTATCTTCTCGATGATCCGGCGGCCGGTCTTGACGATCTGCGACGCGCAGCGCTTGCCACATGGCTGGCGCGGCTGCGCGGACGGCACACAATTGTGATCGTGAGTCAGCGCGACGAGCATCTGCGCTTGGCTGACCGGTTCGTGTTTCTTGATGCCGGTCGCGTGGTCATGAACGATGAAGGCTATGCCGGGCAAAAGAAGCTATCGGCGCTTCTGGCACGATACAAGGGGTAAACCATGTTCGGAAAAACGTCTGCAGTGTCGTCCAACGGTCTTTTCGATTCCGTTGCCATGCATCGGTCCGCGCGGGCCCCTGCCACGGCGCGGTGGGTTGTCGCTGTGGTCTTGCTGTTTATGGCGGCCGCCGTCTGCTTCGCGGCGATGACACCGTTAAAGGCGCTTGTCCGCGCCGATGGGGAGGTACTGCCGGACGGAAGATTGATGCGGGTTGAACATCTGACAGGCGGTATCGTGCGAGAGGTGCGGGTGCGGGAAGGTGCCGTCGTGGCGCGGGGCGACGTTCTCGCCGTTTTGGACGACCCCAGCCTCAGTTCTGAAATTCGCCAGTCGGGTCATGCCTTGCAGCAGGCCAGATACCGGCTTAATGCCGTGCGGGCACTACAGACATCGCTGCGCACGGTCGATTCTGGTCTTGCGTCCCTTGTACTGCCGGTCTCAGCGACACCTGATGCGACCCATGTCGCTGGTGAACATGCCCTTGCGCGGCTCGACGTCTTTCTTGCGCGCCATACGGTTCTGGAAGATCGGATCAGGCAAATGAATGACACCATAGCGACACTGTCCGATGCAAAGGATGTCGCGTCGGAGCGAGTCCACGCACAAGCAGATCAGGTTCGGCGGCTTGAACTGCTGCACGCCAAGGGCCACATCGCGGAATTCAGGCTCGCGGACGCACATGACCGCCTTGGAGACCTGCGCGGAGAATATGCGAGTGCCAAAGTGCAACTCGCCCGCGCCGTCGCGGATCAGAATGACGCAAGGGCGGAGATATTGCTGCAAGTTCTTTCCTTGCGCGAGGAGCTTCTGGGGGAAATCTTGGATCTGGAGCGCGAAGAGCAGCGCCTTGAGCAAGTGATTTCCGAGTTGCGGCAGCGGCAGACCAGTCTGGTCGTTACAGCGCCGGAACACGGCGTGATCCAGTCGGTGGCATTCCCTGCGGTGGGCGAGATTACGGCAGCCGGTGCCGTCATGTTCGAGTTGCTGCCCACGAATGCGCGGCTTGTCGCGGAATTATATCTAAGCCCCAACGACATCGGCCATGTATCCAGCGGCGCACGGGTGGATATCAAAGTGAAGACCTTTGACTTCCGCAAATATGGAGGCGTCAGCGGGACTATCGAAAGCCTGTCTCCAAGTCGCGTGACCGGACCGGATGGCTCGCATTTTTATCGCGCAAATGTTGCGCTGGACCGGGGCGTGGTCGGTGGAGAACAGGACAGCAAGGCCCTTCGCCCGGGTATGGAACTCGCGGCTGAAATCCAGACACAAAGCCGAACGGTGCTTCAATATCTGCTCAAACCCATCGACAGCGCGCTGCATTCCGCGATGACGGAAAGATAAAAGTCGATCGCCTGCGGTTCGAGTATCCATCTGGTGAAGGCTGCGGTGACGTCAGATCTGACGGTCGCGCTCCACGGCGATCATCTCGAACTGGTTTTCAACACCGAGTAGAGCAAAGCCGAGCACCTCGACCTTGGTCCTGCAGATACCAAGATTATGCCATCTTCGGGCTTTATACCAATCGCGATATCACGAAGCCGATCGACGGTTTCGGCAAGCTCGGCGGCGACGCGATCGACGGTCTTGAGAGCGTAGACCTTGTTCAACTGTTTGACTATACTATTTCCACTAGGCGTTGATGCTGTTATCTTTCTGAGCGCAAGATACGGTAGAAGCTTGAGTCAAGGCCAGATATCGGCCCTGATCGGCAAGTCCCGGGACAATCTGGCTGGGCGGCCGGCTGGCAAACTCCTCGGAATTGCAGACCGCCAGCACGGCGGCGCGCTTAAACGACCGGGGCGAAGCGGCAGTGTTCATGTTCAGCGTGCTTCGCAACGTCGCGGTCTCGTTCCGTTCGGTTGATCCTGACCGGCCGAACATGGCCAGAACCATATTCAGGATAGTGCAGGACCCGACCGGACAGTGCCACTATTTCGTGAGCACCTATGCGCTCAACGTGGCCAGTGTGAACTATGGTGGGGATGTAGTTCAGTGCGGGGAGAGCCGGAGATGGGGCTGAAGGTCGACAAAGTTATCTTCGCGCTTCACGGCGATGTGGCCGGCCCGTTCGCGCCCGCCGCACCCATGGTCTTTGAGCGCAATGCTCCTTGATTCTGCCGATGGGCCGGGGACTTGCACCAGAAGTTTGGGACCGCCGGCGGACGGGTCGACCGCGTCAGCTGCGGGAAACCCATCTTTGGGCGGCGTATAGGTCGCACACCCTTGCCCTTTCGACCGACAGGGAATTCCGGAACAGTTCACAGCGGCTTGCCAGCGGGCTCCATGATTGGCTCGGTGCGCAATGCGGGCAGCGCGGCGCACAGCACGTCCGCAGCCGTTTCGCGCCTTGGGCCGCCGACGATC
>DAIQNP010000137.1:0-7240 GCA_036788335.1 Erythrobacter sp. | reverse complement strand
CGACGCCGACCATCCTGCCGCAGCCGGTGTTCGTGGGCGGCACCAATGGCAGCCCGGATTATCAGGCCATTGCCGGTTTCGATCCGCGTGACGATTCGCTCTACAGCCCGTTCCTGACTCCGGCGCTGACACTTGACGGCAGCAACAATCCGGCGACCTTCGACTTCCGTGACGGGCTGTCGGTGCAAAGCCTCGCCTTCGGGATCGAAAGCCAGATCGATGTGGGCGGCGGTTGGGAACTGACCAACCGCTTCCGCTTTTCCGACAACTCGGGCAGCTTCCAGTCGCCCTTCCCCGCCAGCGCGGGCGCGGCGCAGGACATTGCCAACGGCATCGGCGGCGCAGGGTCTAGCATCGTGCTCGCCACCGGACCGAACGCCGGAGCGGTCGCCGATCCGGCCAGCATCGGCGGCAACGGCCTCCTCACCAATGTCGTGGTGTTCAACGTGCGGCTGAACAGCCTCGACAACGTCACCAACGATTTCCGCGTCAACAAGCAGTTCGATTTCGGCGGCGGCACGGCCAATTTCACCAGCGGCTTCTACCTGTCACGCCAGACCGTCGACACCGACTGGCTGTGGACCAGCCACGTTCAGACCGTGCAGGGTGACGGGCAGGCCGTGTTGGTCGACATTCGCGATGCCAATGGTGATCTGGTCACCCAGAACGGCACCGTCGGCTTTGGCGCGAGCTTCTTCGGCAATTGCTGCCGCCGCAGTTACGATGTCGACTACAGCACCTATGCGCCGTTTGCCTCGCTATCGGTCGAGATGGACCGGCTGACGCTCGATGCCAGCATCCGCTATGATTTCGGTGATGCCAGCGGCACGATCACCGGATCGGACAGCGGCTTTGGCGTCGGCCTCACCAGCTTCGACTTCGACCGCGACGGCACGATCAGCCCGGCCGAGGCACAGACCGGCTTCCTGCCGTTCGGCAGCACCCGCCCGGTCAATTACGACTTCGACTATTTCAGCTTCTCGCTGGGCGCGAATTACCTCGTCACCGACGATCTGGGCGTGTTTGCGCGCTACAGCCAGGGCGGGCGTCACACGGCCGACCGCAGCCTGTTCTCCCCCGCCGTCAGCGCGGCCGACGGCAGCCTGCCGGGCGGCGATGCCGGGGTAATTGCGCGGGTCGATCAGCTCGAAGCGGGGCTCAAATACCAGTCGGGCGGGCTGTCGCTGTTCGCCACCGGCTTCTACGCCGAGACCGCCGAAACCAATGTCGACATTGCCCCGGTGGTGCTGTTCGACACCGAATTCGAAGCCTTCGGGGTCGAACTCGAAGGCGCCTACCGGGCCGGGCCGTTCACGCTGTCCGCCGGCGCGACGTGGACCGATGCGGAGATCAAGGACGCGCTCGATGCGAGCGTGATCGGCAATCGTCCCCGGCGTCAGGCCGATCTGGTCTATCAGGCGACCGCGCAATATGATGCCGACATGTTCACGCTGGGCGCGAACATCGTCGGCACCACCGACAGCTTCACGCAGGATGCCAACCAGCTTGAACTGCCTGCCTTCGCGCAAGTGAACGCCTTCCTTGCGGTGCGTCCGATCGACCGGGTCGAGATCGGGCTCAACGCCACCAACCTGTTCGACAGCTTCGGCTATACCGAAGCCGAAGAAGGGGCGATCCCGGCCAACGCCATCGTCCGCGCCCGTTCGATCGCGGGCCGCACGGTGCTGGCATCGGTGCGCTTCGACTTCTGACGGACAGGTGACAGCCGGGGCCGGTTGCCACGTCTCCCCGTGGCAGCCGGCCCCTCTTTGTGACCGAGCAACTGGAATAGAGTGAAGCAATGACCACCGCCTGGACCGTGGACCATGTCGCGCGGATCGCGCCCCGATCAGCAGAACGCATTCCGCTTGTCACCGCGCGCGACATCGTGCCGCTTGCGCCCGGCCGCGTCTATTGGGACATGTGGCCGGTACAGGAACCGTCGGGCGCTCCGGCTGCGCCCCAGGGCCGCGCCTTGTGGATGGCGCTGACCGCGCCCGACCGGGGTGATCCGGCGCTCAGGCATTTCGAAGCCAAGATCCACCTGATCGAACGGCGCGGCAATGACTGGATCGACCTCGGCCCGGCCATGCCCGACCGCGCCGTGCCCTACGAGCGTGAATGGGCGGGATCGGCGCTGCTCGATGGCGAGGTGCTGACGCTGTTCTTCACCGCTGCGGGCACCAGCGCGCGCGCCGGCGGATACCAGCAGCACCTGTGGCAGGCCTGCGCCACCATCGGCGCGGACGGATTGCCGCACGGTTGGTCAAAGCCCGTCCCTGCGATCAGCGATTATGGCGAACACTACATGCCCGCCGATGCGCATGAGGGTGAAGCAGGCAAGATCAAAGCGTTCCGCGATCCCGCCTACTTTCGCGATCCGGCCGGTGGCGCGGAATACCTGGCCTTTACCGCCTCGGTCGCAGGCTCGGCCGATCCGTTCAACGGCGCCTTCGGCATCGCGCGGCGCGAGGGCGATAGGTGGCAATTGCAACCGCCGCTGATCACAGCCGACGGGGTCAACAACGAGCTGGAGCGCGCGCATATCGTGTTTCACGCCGGTCGCTATTACGCCTTCTGGTCAACCCAGAGTTCGACCTTCGCGCCCCCGCTGCGCGATGCGCCGGGCGGGCTTTACGGCATGGTGGCGGACAGTCTGGCGGGGCCTTACCGCCCGCTCAACGGATCGGGGCTGGTTCTGGCCAACCCGCCGGAGGAACCGTTCCAGACCTATAGCTGGTTTGTCGATGCCACGCTGACGGTCAGCAGCTTCGTCGATTTCTGGGGCCTTGGCGGCGCGCCGGTACCGCAGGAACCTGCCGCTGCCCGCGCGGTATTCGGCGGGGTGCCCGCGCCGCTGCTGCAACTTGTGATCGACGGCGACACCTGCCATCTCGCGAAAACGTGCACAGCGCGCGGTGGGAGGCTGTGATGCTGGGCGGGATCGAGGCGGGCGGCACCAAATTCGTGCTGGGGATCGGCCCCTTGCCGGGGCGGATCACCGCTCGCCATGTGATCGAAACCCGCGATCCTGCGGCGACGCTGGCCGAAGCGTCGGCATGGTTTGCGCAGGCCGGCCCGATCGCCGCGCTCGGGATCGGCAGCTTCGGACCCGTCGAGCTCGACCGCGCTTCGCGTTACTGGGGCCGGATCACCACCACGCCCAAGCCCGGCTGGGCAGATTGCGACATCGCCGGGCACTTCGCCCGCACGCTGGCCGTGCCCATCGGCTTTGACACCGACGTCAACGCCGCCGCATGGGCCGAATACGCCGCTCTTGGGGAGGCTGCACCGCCGAGCCTCGCCTATCTCACCATCGGCACCGGGATCGGCGGCGGGCTGGTGATCGGCGGGCAGCCGGTCCACGGCATCGCCCACCCCGAAATGGGCCACATCATGCCGCGCCGCCATCCGGACGACGTCGTGTTCGCGGGAACCTGCCCGCATCACGGCGACTGCCTCGAGGGATTGGCGAGCGGCCCGGCGGTCAAGGCGCGCTGGGGACGTTCGCTGTCCGAGCTGCCGGACACCCACGTGGCTCACACGATCATCGCCGATTACATCGCACAGGCCTGCCACGCGCTGTTCGCGATGGTGTCGGCCGAGCGCGTCGTGCTGGGCGGCGGGGTGATGGCGACGCCGGGGCTGCGCGATCGGGTCGCAGCGCGGGTGCGTGAGCTGGATGCAGGCTACCTGCCGGGGCGCGAGCGGCACATCGTCACCGCGCCGGTGCTGGGCGACGATGCCGGACTGGTCGGCGCGCTGATGCTGGCCGAAGCCGCGCTAGCCCTCGCCTAGGATCGCTGCGGCAAGCGTCGCCCCCGACAGCCACGCCCCTTCGACGCGCGCGCTGTGGAGGTAATCGCCCGCGATGCCGATGCGCAGCTGGGGATCGAACCGCGCCCCCTCCCCGCCCAGCGCCTGCGGCAGGGCGTAGAGCCAGCGATGCGCATCGCAATGCAGCGGCTCCACAGCCTCCACTCCCGCTCGCGTAAAAAAATCGGCGAGCAAGTGCCGCGCAGTCTCGTCCTTGGGCATCTCCAGCAGTTCGCGGCTGCGCGCCGGGCTGGCGTGGATCACCCAGCTTTCCGGCCCGCCGCGCCCCGGCTTAGCCGAATTGCGCGCGGCCCAGCTAACCGGCGCAGTATCGCTGCGCAGGCAATCGGCGGCGATCGGCAGCCGCGCGGCAAAGCTCGCCATCACCGCCCAGCACGGCGCGGATTGGACCTCCCCCGCCAGCGCTGCCAGATCGGGCGCGGCGCCTGACAGCAGCACCTGCGCCTGTTCGGCCGGGACCGCCACGATCAAGGTGTCGGCGGTGAAGGCCTGCCCTCCCGCCGCGATGCACCAGCGCGCGCCGTCATGGGCGATGCCCTCGGCCCGGACGTTCCACTGCACTCCGAGCGGCTGCGCCATCGCCCGGATGGGCGCGTTCATGCCGGGCGTGCCGACCCATGCCTCATCGCCAGCCGCCGGCCAGCGCGCGGCGACACCGGCATGCTCCCAGGCACCAACCGTATCCCGGAACGCAGGGTCGCGTGCGGTGAAATATTGTGCGCCGTGATCGAAGCTGGTGGCCGCGCCCGCAACCTCGGCGCGGCGTGCGGCCATCCGCCCGCCGGGACCGCGCCCCTTGTCGATGACCGTAACCGTGCGGCCAGCAGCGGCAAGGCGCGTCGCACAAGCGAGCCCCGCCATGCCCGCACCGATGACGAGGGTGTCGCTGTGATGTCCGTCCATCCCGCGCCAACGCTCGGGATGGCGCAGGGTTTCACGAAAGCCGCATCACGGCGCGCTGCGTTCAGGGCAGGCTTCTGCCAGCAGCAAGGAGAAGCGCTCCTCGCTGTCGGTCCAGCGCGCGCGCGGCTCCCAGCCGCCGGCCGCGAGCAGCATATTGGCGCTGCGGCGGGTGAACTTGTGGCTGTTCTCGGTATGGATGCTTTCGCCGCCCTTCATCGTGAAGCGGTGGCCGCTGACGGTGAAGGCGACATCCTTGCCGGCCACCAGATGCATTTCAACCCGGGCGAAGATGTCATTCCAGCGCGCTTCGTGCCGGAATGCCTCGACCGGAATGTCCGCGCCGAGTTCACGGTTGATCCGGTCGAGCAGGTTCAGGTTGAACCGCGCGGTCACCCCTTCAGCGTCGTCATAGGCCGAAACCAGCAACTCCCGGTCCTTGATCAGGTCCATCCCGATCAGCAGCAACGCGCCCGTCCCCAGCGTCTCGCGCATCGAGCGCAGAAGATCGGTGGCGGTGCGCGCCACCATGTTGCCGATGGTCGAGCCGGGGAAGAACCCGAGCTTGGGGAGCGCGCCGACTTCGCCCGGCAATTCGACCCTGCGCATGAAGTCGGCCTCGACCGGGTGGACCGGAAGGCCGGGGAACTTGGCGGCCAGATCGGCCGCCGCGGCGCGCAGGAAATCGCCTGCGATGTCGAGCGGTACATAGGCCGATGGCGCGATCGCCGACAGCAGCAGCGGCGTCTTCACCGACGATCCCGATCCGAACTCGACTACCGCACGCCCTTTCCCGATCAGCTCGGCAAATTGCGGGCCTTGCGCGCGCAGGATCTCGGTCTCGGCGCGGGTCGGGTAATATTCGGGGAGCCGGGTGATATCTTCGAACAACTGCGATCCGGCATCGTCGTAAAACCAGCGCGCGGGGATCGCCTTTTGCGCTGATGCCAGCCCGGCGAGAACATCGGCGCGGAAGGCGCGGTCGACCCCGCTTTCATCGCGTTCGACCAGTTTGAGGCCCTTGGCGGTCGTCATCTCAAAGGTCCTTTGCCAATCTGAGCCCGGTGAATTGCCAGCGCTGATGCGGATAGAAGAAATTGCGGTAGCAGACGCGCGAATGGCCGCGCACGGTGGCGCAGGAGGCCCCGCGCAGCACCACCTGCCCGCTCATGAACTTGCCGTTGTATTCGCCGACCGCGCCTGCCGGGGGCGCATAGCGCGGATAGGGCAGATAGGCCGATCGGGTGAATTGCCAGCCATCGCCGAACAGGTCAGTCCCGCCGCGCGGGGCGGGCGGTGCGGCGGTATCAAGCTGGTTGCCCGCTGCCGGATCATGCGCCGGGACGGTCGATGCCCTATCCTGTCCGCGCGCAATCGCTTCCCATTCGAACTCGGTCGGCAGCCGCGCCCCTGCCCAGGTGGCGAAAGCGTCGGCCTCGAAATAAGAGATATGGGTGACCGGCGCATGGGGGTCACGCCCCTGCCAGCCCTGATGGGTGAAGTGCTCGCCGCCCGTTTCGACCCCTGATTTGCCAGCGCGCCAATAGAGCGGCGCGGAGATACCGTTGCCCTGCACCCAAGCCCAGCCGTCGGCGAGCCACAGACGCGGGTCGGCATAGCCGCCGTCGGCGATGAACTCCTCCCACTCGGCATTGGTGACCAGCCTGTCGGCCAGAGCGAAGGGTTCGAGCAGCACGCGGTGGCGCGGGCCTTCGTTGTCGAAGGCGAAGCCCCCCGTGCGCTCGGCACCGTCATGGCCGATCAACGCAATCCCGCCGGGGTGTTCGTGCCAGCCCATCGGCTGAACCGGCGCGGCGGCGTCGGTCGCCGCGTCCTCCCACATCGCCGGGCCGAGCGGGTTCTGGAACAAGGCGTGCTTGATGTCGGTCAGCAGCAATTCGGTGTGTTGCTGTTCATGCGCAATGCCGAGCGCAATCAGATCGGCCAGCGCCGGGTCGTCCAGCAGCGGCGTCATGGCGTCGTTCACCGCCGCACGCCAGTCGAGCACCTCGGTCAGCGCCGGGCGCGACAACATCCCGCGCGCGAAGCGGGACAGGCGGGCACCCTCGGCTTCGTAATAGGAATTGAACAGGAATGGCCAATCGTCGCGGTGCAGGCGGTAACCGGGCAGGTGGTCGCGCAGCAGGAAGGTTTCCCAGAACCACGTGGTGTGCGCCAGGTGCCACTTGGCGGGGCTGGCATCCTCCATCGATTGCAGGCTGGCATCGGCGTCGCTGAGTTTCGCGACCAGGGCTTCGGACAGGGCGCGGGTGGCGCGGAACTGCGCGGCCAGGGACCTCGCGTGCTGCCTTTCGGTGGCACCCTGTTGCTCGGTCAAAGGCACGTGCGTCTCCTGCTTCGCGTTGCTCACACCGGCCATACATGCTCGGAATGACAGTCAAATGGCGCAAGCGACGAAATGGCTATCGCAAAATCAGCGCGCTCATCCGAAAATTGCGGCGAACCGTGGTCAGGCCGCGTTGGCGCTGGTTTCGACCGGGCG
>DAIQNP010000136.1:0-7249 GCA_036788335.1 Erythrobacter sp. | reverse complement strand
GTGCGCCTGCCCGCGCGCGGCGCAGATCGGAGTGGATCTGATCGAGCATCCGCTGGTCGTTGGTGTAGCTGTGGATCGTCGTCATGAACCCGCGTTCGATCCCGATCGCGTCGTTGAGCACCTTGGCCACCGGGGCGAGGCAGTTGGTGGTGCAGCTGGCGTTGGAGACGATGTCATCCTCAGCCGTCAGCGCGTCATGGTTGACGCCGTAAACGATGGTCTTGCCGACGCCGGTCGCGGGCGCGGAGATCAGCACCCGCTTGGCCCCGGCGGCGATGTGCGGGCGGCTGGCTTCGTCGGACTGGAAGAAGCCGGTGCATTCCAGCACGATGTCCACGCCCATGTCGCCATGCGGCAGCTTGCCCGGATCGCGTTCCTTGGTCACCGCGATGCGCTTGCCATTGACGATGATCGCATCGCCATCGGCGGTCACTTCGCCGCCGAAGCGGCCGTGAACCGAATCGAAAGCGAACAGCAGCGCGTTGGCCTTGGCGTCCGCCAGATCGTTGATCGCGACCAGTTCGAGATCGTGATCGCTGCGTTCGAGGATCGCGCGTGCGACCAGCCGGCCGATACGGCCGAAGCCGTTGATGGCAACCTTGGTGGCCATGAGAGATTCTCCTGCTTAGTGGTTCAATGCGTTCTGGATTTGCGGGACGATTGCCTCCGCGGTGAAGCCGAAGCGGGCGAACAGATCACCCGCCGGGGCCGAGGCGCCGAAGCGGTCGAGCCCGATAGTGAGACCCTGTGTGCCGGTGTAACGCTGCCACCCGAAAGTGCTCGCCGCCTCGATCGAGACGATCAGCGCGCT
This sequence comes from Erythrobacter sp., assembly GCA_036788335.1. Taxonomy (GTDB): domain Bacteria; phylum Pseudomonadota; class Alphaproteobacteria; order Sphingomonadales; family Sphingomonadaceae; genus Erythrobacter. Next base: position 6,438 of record DAIQNP010000136.1, on the reverse strand, counting down.
TTCCGGCAGCAGATCGGCGCGGTAGGCGGCATCCTGCTCGTCGAACAATTCGGTGCAGACCATCGAGACGACGTCGACGCCGACGCCTTCCGCTTCGAGCTGCGTTGCGCAGGTGATCGCCAATTCGACCTCCGAACCAGTGGCAAGGATCACGACCTTGCGCGGGCCTTCGGCTACCTTGATCCGGTAGCCGCCCCTGGCCGACAGGTTCTCGCCCGCCTCCAGCCGCAATTGCGGCAGGTTCTGGCGGGTCAGAGCCAGCACGGTCGGGCGGTCCTTCTGGCGCAGCGCAATCTCCCAGCACTCGGCGGTTTCGACCGTATCGCACGGGCGCATCACCAACAGATTGGGCATCGCCCGCAACGAGGCAAGGTGTTCGACCGGCTGGTGGGTCGGCCCGTCTTCGCCCAGCCCGATCGAATCATGCGTCATCACATAGATCACGCGGGCATTCTGCAAGGCCGACAGGCGGATCGCGCCGCGGGCGTAATCGGTGAAGACCAGGAAGGTGCCGCCGTAAGGGATCACCCCGCCATGCAGCGCCATCCCGTTCATGGCCGCCGCCATGCCGAATTCGCGGATGCCATAATAGACATAGCGCCCGGCGTAATTGTCGCGGTTGAAGGTGCCAATCCCGCCTGCCAGCGTGTTGTTCGATCCCGTCAGGTCGGCGCTGCCGCCGATGGTGTCGGGCAGCGCCGGATTGATCGCACCCAGCGCGATTTCGCTCGCCTTGCGGGTGGCGATCTTCTGCGGGGCTGCGATCAGGCCGGCGATGTGGGCATCGAGGCTGAACCCTTCGGGCAGATCGCCCGCCATCCGTCGCTCGAACTCGGCGCGATCGGGCGAGGCTTCGAGCCGCCCGGCCCAGGCACCGTGTGCGGCGCGGCCCGGCTCTGCCGCCATGTGCCAGTCGGCAAGGATTGCGTCGGGGATCACGAACGGCTCGGCAGTCCAGCCCAGCGTCTCGCGCGCGGCGGCAACTTCCGTCGCGCCCAGCGCTGCGCCGTGGGTGGCGCTGGTGCCCTGCTTGTTGGGCGCGCCCTTGCCGATCACGGTCCGGCACGCGACCAGTGAGGGGCGCGGATCGGCTGCGGCTTCCTGAAGCGCGCGTTCGATATCGGCGAAATCGTGGCCGTCGCATTCGGTGACGTGCCAGCCGGTCGCGACATAGCGCGCCTTGATGTCCTCGGAGGTGGAAAGATCGGTCGCGCCGTCGATGGTGATGCGGTTGTCGTCCCACAGCACGTTGAGCCGCCCGAGCCCGAGGTGTCCGGCAAGGCCGATCGCTTCGTGGTTGATGCCCTCCATCAGGCAGCCGTCGCCCGCGATCACCCAGGTGCGGTGGTCGACCAGATCGTCGCCGAACACCGTGTTGAGGTGCCGCTCGGCCATCGCCATGCCGACCGCCATCGCCAGACCCTGACCGAGTGGCCCGGTGGTGCATTCCACGCCGTCGAGCATGAAGTTTTCCGGGTGCCCGGCACAGGGGCTGCCCAGCTTGCGGAAGCCTTTGATGTCGTCGATGGTGGGCGCGGCATAGCCCGACAGGTAGAGCAGGCTGTAGATCAGCATCGACCCGTGCCCTGCCGACAGGACAAAGCGGTCCCGGTCGGCCCAGTCCGGCGCGGCAGGATCGAATTTCAGGTAGCGTGTCCACAGCACCGTCGCCACATCGGCCATGCCCATCGGCATTCCCGGATGGCCGCTGTTGGCGGCCTCGACCGCGTCCATCGACAGGGCGCGGATGGCATTGGCCATCGGCTGAAGGCGGGCGGGCTCGAACGTCATGGGCGCGTCTAACTCCTGCTTTTGCGCCGCAAATCGGTGAGATCCTGATGCAACCGGCGCGGTGCCGGACGATTCGATCCCTCGTTTGCGTGCCGTGCCATTGCCGAGCGGTCCCGGCAGGTCAACCTTGCGCAGCTTGCGCAGTGTGGCACCGCCGCCGATCGGGTGCGCGCCTGCATCAAGACCCGCTGTCAAAAGCCCTTCACAAATCTTTGCATCGCTTTTCGAAAATTGCTAATCGCGCGGCATGGATAATGACCGTATCGGGCAGGCAATGGCGCGGATCGAGGCTGCTCTGGCGCGCATCGAAGCCGCGCGCCCCACCGATTCCGCTGCCGATCCCGCCGTTGCCGGCGGGGCGCCCGCAGGCACGGCGCGGGTGATCGCGCTGGTCAACACCCATGAAAAGCTGCGCGAAGAGGTGGCGGAAACCATGCGCGATCTCGACGGGCTGATCGCCCAGCTCGAAGCGTGAGAGGGAGCATCCTGTCATGAGCACCGTCACGCTGACGATCGGTCCGATAACGTACTCCGTCGCCTGCGCCGATGGCGAGGAAGCGCACATTGCTGCGCTGGGCGCGATGATCGCCGAGAAATATGCCCAGCTCGGCAGCGCCCGCGCGCCGCTGGAAGCGCAGAACCTGGTGTTTGCCGGGCTGTTCCTTGCCGACGAACTGGCCGAGAGCCGCAAGCGCGCCGATGCCGCAGCACAGGACAGCGCCGCCCTTGCCGAGACCGCGGCCGAGCTCGCCCGGCTGCGCGCCGACAACGACCGTCTTGCGAGCGAACTCGCCCGTGCCAAGGATCAGGCCAACGATCAGGCCAACGATCAGGCCAGCACCGCTCCCCAGCCCGAAGATGGCGCGCCCGGACCCGCTCTTACCGATACCGAATTCGCGGAAAAGCTCGAAGCACTGGCCGCCCGCGCCGAAGCCGCTGCCGCGGCGCTTGAAGCGGACCCTGCAAGCGCCTAGATAGAGCAGTGGCGGGACTGCCCGGCACGAGCCGATTGAACATCCCTGAGGCTATAAGTAATCCAAATGGGAGCTGTCCCTGCCCTTGTTTGCCGGTTCGTCCGGAAAGCTCGGGCATACGGCGCCCACCTGACGTACCACGCGTCAGAGGATTTCTAGCGCAAACGACCCATGGTGGTTCCGTCACTCTATTTGTTTTCCGCATCGCCTCCGCGATGCGATCTCCTCCGGGGGCCCGGCCCTTTCAGGGCCACACCTACGGGCGGCCGGTCGGCCTTGCGGCCCTTCGGGCCATTTCAGTTCTCCCCTTCAAGGGAGGGGGACCACCGCAGGTGGTGGAGGGGCGAGCCGACAGTGAGGAGGGGCGATCTGGTGGATGGTCTTGCCGCCTTTAGAGCCGGCGACTACCGCTGCACTGATGACCGAAACCACCAAATCTGACCTCCGCCGCTCGCTCCGCGCCGCGCGGCGGGCGCATGTTCTGACGCAGCCAGACGCCATCCGCGGCCTGCTGTTCCATCGTCCGCCAGCACCGATCGTCACTCGGATCGCGCCCGACGCGGTGGTAGGCCTCTACCACGCCGGTCCGTTCGAGGCACCGGCAGCGGGTTACGCCCGGTTCTTTCATGAAGCGGGCCACACCATCGCCCTGCCCCATTTCGCGGCCCCTTCCGCGCCGATGACCTTCGCGCACCACAGTGATCCTTATTCGCAGGATGATCTGGAGGTCGGCCCCTTCGGCATTCTGCAACCTGGTGCCGGTGCCGAGGCCTTGATCCCCGATGTCCTGTTCATCCCGCTGGTCGGCTTTACTGCCGACGGGCAGCGGCTGGGGCAAGGCGGCGGGCATTATGATCGCTGGTTGGCGGAACATCCGGGGCGGCTGGCGATTGGGCTTGGGTGGGACGTGCAGCTGTGCGATGCGCTGCCTGCCGAACCGCACGACATTCCGCTCGACGCGGTGATCACCCCGACCCGGATTTACGGAAAGCTCTGATGCGCGAAACCCCGACCTGGCGAATCCCCTTCGGCATCATCAGCCTGTTCGTGGTGCTGATGATCTACGGCGTCGTCATCGCGCGTTATGCGCCGGGGCTGATCGGACGGTGGTCGGGAGCGGCGCAGACGGTCGTCTATGTGGTGCTGGGCCTGATCTGGCTGCTGCCGCTCAGGCGCTTCCTGATCTGGATGGAGACCGGCAGCTGGTCGCCGCCTGCCAAGCCTGCTGACGGCGAATAATCGCCCCCGTTCGCAAACTTTCCGAGGCGAGCGCCGCTTCCCTCCGAATGGGGAAGTGGCGCGAGTGACGGGACTCGAACCCGCGACCTCCGGCGTGACAGGCCGGCGCTCTAACCAACTGAGCTACACCCGCGTATTGGCGCGTCCGTTGCGGGCTTGGCCGGGGCCGATCCCGCTCGGGAAGCAGCGCCATTAGGCCCCGCTTGATGGGCTGTCAACGCCCTGCAAGCCGCCCTTGGCGCGAAATTTCATCTCAATCCACCAGCAGCAGCGCCGGGGTCTCGATCAGCCGCTTCACCCCCTGCACGAAGCTGGCCGCATCATGCCCGTCGACCACCCGGTGATCGCAGGAAATCGAGATGTTCATCAGCTTGCGCTTGGCGATTCGCTCGCCGCCCATCCCGTCGGACACAAACATCGGCCGCTCGACGATGCGGTTGGGGCCGATGATCGCCACTTCGGGCCGGTTGATCACCGGGGTGGTCGCCACCCCGCCCAAGGGGCCGAGCGAAGTGATGGTGAGGGTCGAGCCGGACAGTTCCTCCGAGGTCGCCTTGCCGGACCGCGCCGCTTCGGCCAGCCGACCGATCTCGCGCGCCAATTGCCACAGGTTGCGGCTCTGCGCGTCGCGGATCACCGGCACCATCAGGCCCGCGTCGGTCTGCGCCGCCATCCCGAGATGCACCGCGCCGTAACGCGTGATCACGTTGGCTTCGTCGTCAAAGCGCGCGTTGATCATCGGGAATTGCGGGACCACTTTGCAGATCGCGGTGATCAGCAGCGGCAGCAGCGTGAGCTTGGGCCGGTCGCCCCGGCTTTCATTCAATTGCGCGCGCAGGACTTCCAGATCGGTGACATCGCATTCCTCGACATAGGTGAAATGCGGGATGTGGCGCTTGGCCGCGGCCATGTTCTGGGCGATGCGCTTGCGCAGGCCGATGACCTTGATCGCCTCGTCAGCCCGCGACTTGCCTGCCGCCGCGAAGCCGCCGCCCGCATTATAGGCGAGGAATGCGTCGAGATCGCCGTGACGCACGCGGCCATCCCCGGCGGGCTTCACCTCGGCAAGGTCGACGCCAAGATCGCGCGCGCGCTGGCGCACGGCGGGGGAAGCCAGCACCTTCGATTCCGTTCGCCCCGAGCTTGTCGGAGGGCTGTGTTCTCCTTCATGCGCAGCATCCGAAGAGGAAGCCGGTGGCTTGACCGCCCGCGCCGCATCCTCCTGATCCGAGGCATCGGGATTTTCGACCTCGATCCGCGTGGCAACCTCTGCCGCCTTGGGCGCGGGCGCCATGTCGGCGTCATCGGCGTCGGACATGTCGTCCTCGATCTGCTCGGCCGCCGCCTCGGCCTCGGCCTCGCCTGCGTCCTCACCCTCGGTCTCGATCACCAGCAGCATCGCGCCGATCGCCAGCGTATCGCCGACCTCGCCCGCCAGTTCGACCACGGTGCCGGCCACCGGGCTTTCGATGTCGATCGTCGCCTTGTCGGTCATCACGTCGACCAGGTGCTGGTCTTCCTCGACCCGGTCGCCGACCTTCACGTGCCATTCGACGACTTCCGCCTCGGCCACGCCTTCACCCACGTCGGGCATCTTGAAAATAAACTTGGCCATGATCCGGGTCAGTCCTTCAAAAGCTTGTCGATGGCCTCGCCGATGCGGACCGGGCCGGGGAAATAGGCCCATTCGAGGCTGTGGGGATAAGGCGTGTCGAACCCGGTGACGCGTTCCACCGGCGCTTCGAGGTGGTAGAAGCAGCGCTCGGTCACCAGCGCCGAGAGTTCCGCGCCAAAACCGCTGGTGCGGGTCGCCTCGTGTACGATCAGGCAGCGCCCGGTCTTTTCGACCGAGGCTTCGATCGCTGTGATGTCGAGCGGCACCAGCGTGCGCAGATCAAGGATGTCGGCATCGACCCCCTTGGCCTCGCACACGGCCTGCGCGACATGCACCATCGTGCCGTAAGCGAGCACGGTCAGCCCCTCGCCTTCGCGCACATGCCGCGCCTTGCCCAGCGGGATCTTGTAATAGCCTTCGGGCACCACGGAGTCGGGATGGCGCTTCCACGGTTCGACCGGCTTGTCGTAGAAGCCGGTGAAGGGGCCGTTGTAGATCCGCTTGGGTTCGAAGAAGATCACCGGATCATTGTCCTCGATCGCGGCAATCAGCAGGCCCTTGGCGTCGTAAGGCGTCGCCGGGATCACGGTTTTCAGTCCCGCGACATGGGTGAACAAGGCCTCGGGGCTCTGGCTGTGGGTCTGCCCGCCGAAGATGCCGCCGCCGAAGGGGGAGCGCACGGTCATCGGCGCGATATAGTCGCCTGCCGAACGATAGCGCAGCCGCGCCGCTTCGCTGATGAGCTGATCAAGGCCGGGGTAGATATAATCGGCAAACTGGATTTCGGGCACAGGGCGCAAGCCATAAGCCCCCATCCCC
>DAIQNP010000135.1:0-7284 GCA_036788335.1 Erythrobacter sp. | reverse complement strand
TGCAAGCGGTTGTCTTCGAGCACGATGGCGGCGACCTCGTCGGTCATCGCGGCCAGCAGCGTGTTGCGCTTCTTTTCGGTCAGCACGCCTTCGCGCAGGGCGGCGGCGAGCGCGATCTTGATGTTGACCTCGTTGTCCGAACAATCGACCCCGGCCGAATTGTCGATGAAGTCGGTGTTGATGCGGCCCCCGTTCAGCGAAAAGGCAATCCGCGCCGCCTGCGTCACGCCGAGGTTCGCGCCTTCGCCGATCACCCGCGCACGCACCTCGTCGGCATCGACGCGCAAGCCATCAGTGGCCGGGTCGCCGACCTGGATGTGGTTTTCCCCGGCGGCCTTCACATAGGTGCCGATCCCGCCGAACCACATCAGGTCGACTTTGGCCCGCAGGATCGCGGAAATCAGCGCGTCGGGCTCGATCTCGCCCTTCTTGTCGAGCAGGCCTTCGATCCCCAGCAACTGGCGCGCCTGCTTGGGCAGCCTGATGCGCTTGAGGTCGCGCGAGAACACCCCGCCGCCCTTGGAGATCAGGCTGGCATCGTAATCCGCCCAGCTCGACCGGGGCAGTTCGAACAAGCGCTTGCGTTCCTTCCAGCTGGCCAGCGGATCGGGCGATGGGTCGATGAAGATGTGGCGGTGATCGAAGGCGGCGACCAGTTTTATCGCCCTGGACAGCAGCATCCCGTTGCCGAACACGTCGCCCGACATGTCGCCGCAGCCTGCCACGGTGATGCTGTCGGTCTGGACGTCGACGCCCATCTCGCGGAAGTGGCGCTGGACGCTGACCCATGCCCCGCGCGCGGTGATCCCCATCGCCTTGTGGTCGTAACCGTTCGACCCGCCGCTGGCGAAGGCATCGTCGAGCCAGAACCCGCGCGCCTCGGCAATGCCGTTGGCGACATCGGAAAAGCGCGCGGTGCCCTTGTCGGCGGCGACCACGAAGTAGGGGTCCTCACCGTCGAGCACGCGCACGGCCTCGGGGTGGACCACCTCGCCATCGGCGATATTGTCGGTCACCGACAGCAGGGTGCGGATGAACACCTCGTAGCTCGCCTGCCCCTCGGCCGCCCAGCCTTCACGGTCGAGCGCGGGAGAGGGAAGCTGCTTGGGGTAGAACCCGCCCTTGGCCCCGGTCGGCACGATCACCGCGTTCTTGACCCGCTGGGCCTTCATCAGCCCGAGCACTTCAGTGCGGAAATCGTCGCGCCGGTCGGACCAGCGCAGCCCCCCGCGCGCGACCGCGCCAGCGCGCAGGTGGATGCCTTCGACCCGGCGCGAATAGACGAAGATCTCGCGCCACGGCACCGGCCTCGGCAGGCCGGGAACCACTGCGGAATCGATCTTGAACGCCAGAGCTTCAGCGGCAGCGGGGGCGAAGGCGTTGGTCCGCAGCACCGCGTCGATCACTGCGCGGTACAAGCGCAGCAGACGGTCGTCGTTGATCGCGGTGACCTTGGCCAGCCCGCGGGTGAAGGCGGCCCCGGCCGCGGCAATGGCCTCGTCGCGCCCGCCGTCGAAGCGCGGATCGTGGCGCGCGGCAAACAGGTCGATCATCGCCCGTGTCACGCCCGGCGCGGCGGCGAGCGCATCGACCACGGTGTAGATGGTATAGCTGACCCCGGTCTGGCGCAGGTAGCGATAGATCGCCCGCATCCAGTTGGCCTCGCCCGCCTCGAGCGCGCTGCGCACCACCAGCCGGTTGAACGAATCGTCCTCCGCCGCGCCGTTCATCACGTCGGCGATCGCGCCCTCGATGGTCGCGGCCCGCGCCAGCACCGGCGCGGCGTCCAGCCCGGCGGGCAGGGTCAGCCGGAAATCGTGGATCGTGCCGAGCGCGCCATCGGCCAGCACGGTTGCGTTTTCGGCCTGCACCCGGAACCCGAAATTCTCAAGCGCAGGCACCGCATCGGACAGCGCCAATTGCCCGGCGACATAGGCGACCTTCAGCCGCAATTGCCCCGCCGGATCGTTCGGCAAGCGGTAAAGCCGCGCATCGCGGCGGCCCGGCGCGGTGTCCCCCGCCGCTGCCAGCGCGCGCAGACGCGCGATGTCGGTGGCCGCTTCGGCAGGGCCGTAAAGGGTGCGATAGGCCTGTGGGAAGGCATCGGCATAGCGCGCCGCGATGGCCGCCGCGCGCGAGCCATCCCCGCCTTCGGCCAGCTGCCCCTCGACCGCCTCGGTCCAGCCGCGCAGCAGGTCTTCCAGCCGCGTCTCGATCGCGTCGGCATCGGGCTGGTCGGCGCAATCGCGGATGTCGAGCAGGAATTGCAGCATCGCCAGCGTGCTGCCTTCGACCTCCAGGCTCCAGTCGAGCAGTTCGACCCCCGGCAGCTCGGTCAGCAGAGTCTGGACCTGCAGCCGCACCTCGGTCGACAGCAGGTCGCGCGGCAGCCACACGAAGGTGAAGATGTGCCGTTCCAGCGGCGATCGCACCATCACCAGCCGGGTGCGCGGGCGGTCGACCAGACTCATCATCACCGTCGCCAGCCGCCGGGTGTCGGTTTCGGAAAAGGCGACCAGCAGATCGTGCGGCAGGGTGGTGAAGGCATGCACCAGCGACTTGCCCGCATGGCCCGCCGGATCGAAGCCCAGTTCGCCGTTCAACCGCCCCAGCGCGGCGCGCAGCATCGGCACTTCGGCAGGCGGAGACGCCAGCGCGGCGCTGGTCCACACCCCGGCGTGGATCGACAGCGCGGTCACCCTGCCGCCTTCGCGGCGCGGCACCAGGAACAGATCGAGCGGGACGCGGCGGTGAACGGTCGACAGCCGGTTCGACTTGATCACCAGCAAGCGCCGCTCGCGCCCCTCGGCACTGGGCTGCTCGAACCACGCAAAGGCGCGCTGGAGCGATCCCTCGGCGAGCAGTTCGCGCAAGGATCGCCCGCACACGCCGAGCACCTCGCTCTCGCTCCCGTCCCGCGCACGGGTCAGGTGGCCGAGCTGGGTCAGCATCCCGTCGTTGAGCCAGCGCAGCAGAGCCGCCTCCTCCGCCTCGGGCAGGCTTTGCGCGATCGCGGCGGCATCGGCCTCCATCGCGGCCTGCATCGCGCGCCAGTCGGATACCGCCGCGCGCACATCGCCGAGCGTCAGCAGCAGCGCCGCGCGCAATTCGCGGCGCTGGCGGGCATCGACCCGGCGGGTTTCGACATAGACCAGCGATTCGCGGCGGGTGCCTTCATCCGCGAGCATCTTGCCCGGCCTGGCCAGCGCGGTCAGCGCGCCCTCACCGTCGCGCGCGACTTCGGCAACCGGGTGGACCAGCCGGTCGATTGCAAGCCCGTGGGCGGCGATGGTGGTGGCGATCGAATCGACCAGGAAGGGCATGTCGTCATTGACGATCGCGATCCGCAGCCGCCGCTTCTCGCCGGTGGCGGATTCAATCTGCACCAGCGTCTCGCCCGGAACGCGGCGGGTGGCCGCGGCGAGCAGGAAATCGGCGCTGTCGCTGATCGCCGCGCTGTCCATCGGCGTATCGCCCGGCAGGATCGCCGCTTCGAGCTGATCGCACAGCGCGGAATGCAGCTTGCCGCCGGCGGATTTGACAGGCTTTGCGGGGTCAGCGTTTTTCGCGGCCATCGTGTGCTCCGGGCATCCCTGATCCGGCGACAAGTCGAAGTAATAATATTGTGCCGAATTGTTGTATTCGTATCACGTGCGATAGGCGCTTACCCCCCTGCGGCGCAAGCGGGATCAACACGCAGTCAGGCGGTAACGGCTGCGGCGCAGGCCTCCATCGTCCAGTCGAGCGAGCGGATGCGTGCGTCCGGATCATAGGTCGCCCCGCACAGCAGGATCTCGTCCGCTGCGGTGCGGCGCGCAAACTCCGCGATCCCGTCGCGCACCTGATCCGGCGTACCGACAGCGGCGGCCTGCACCAGATGGGCGAGCATCGCCTGGGCCGGGGCGGGCAGCGTCTCGGCATAGTCCGCGACCGGCGGCGGCAGCTTGCCGGGGTTGCCGGTCCGCAGCCGCACGAAGCTCTGCTGCTGGCTCGATGCGATCAGCCGCGCCTCGGCTTCGGTCGCGGCGGCAAAGACATTCATCGCCACCATCACGTGAGGCTTGTCGAGCGCCGCGGACGGCTGGAAGTCGCGGCGATAGACCGCCAGCGCGGTGTCGAGGTGATCGGGCGCAAAGTGCGCGGCGAAGGCATAGGGCAGGCCCAGCCGGGCGGCCAGCTGCGCGCCGAACAGGCTCGACCCCAGCATCCACAGCTCGACCCGCGCGCCAAGGCCCGGGGTCGCGTGGATCGGCAGGTCCAGCCCGCCGGTCAGCAGCGCGCGCAGTTCGACCACGTCCTGCGGGAAATATTCGGCGGCCTGGTGCAGGTTCTTGCGCAAGGCGCGCTGCAATTCCGGCCCCGCCCCCGGTGCGCGCCCCAGCCCGAGATCGACCCGGCCCGGAAACAGCGCGTCCAATGTGCCGAACTGTTCGGCGATCTGGAACGGGGTGTGGTTGGGCAGCATGATCCCGCCCGATCCGATCCGGATGCGGCGGGTGGCGTTGCCGACATGGGCGAGCACCACCGAAGTCGCGCCGCCGGCGATCCCGTCCATCGCGTGATGTTCGGCCACCCAGAAGCGCTGGCACCCGGCGCGCTCGGCCGCGCGGGCAAGGTCGGTGGTGGCGGCGAAAGCCTCGCCGAGCGTGCCGCCTTCGCGCACGGGGACGAGATCGAGCACAGAGAAGGTGGTCACAGCGGGGTCTCCTCGGGCGGGGCAGCAGCTTCGGGCGCGGGTTCGGGTGCGAGCTGCGCGAGGTAGTCGCGCGCGGTCGCGGCGGCGACGCTGTCCGGTTGCAGCGCGATCACCGTCTGCCAGCTTTGCCGCGCGGCATCCTCGCGCCCCGACAGCACGGCGATCAAACCCGCCTCCAGCCCGATATCGGGGTCGGTCGGGGCGAGCGGCGCGGCCCGCTCGATCGCGGCCTGCGCGTCGCCCAGCCGGTCGAGCCGCCGCAGCAGCGTGGCGGTCAGCAGCCAGCCTTCGGCGCGCTCGGGTTCGAGCCGGGTCGCGGTCTCCAGCGCGCCGAGCGCCTCTTCGCCCCGCCCGAGCGTCACCAGCGCGCGCGCCGTGTCGATCGCGGCCAGCGCTTCGAGCGTTCCGGCGGCGGACGCGCGGGCATCGGCGCGGGCCTGCGCCAGCAGCGCCAGCGCGCCTTGCGCATCGCCGCCCGCCAGCGCGGCATTGCCCGCCATCGCCCCGAAGCGGGCGCGGGTGCGCTGTTCGTCGTCCGGGGTTTCCTCACGCGCTGCAAGAAAGGCCGCGCGCGCATCGTCCCACAGCCCCAGCTCGGTCGCCGCCGTGCCGCGGCAGTGGTTGGCGAGCACGCGGTCCGGCCCGGTGGTCTCGCTGGCACGGATCTGCGCCATCGTGTGGGCCCGCGCCGCATCCTCGGCCAGCCGGTCGAGGCAGCTTTCAAGCCAGGCGCTGGTCGGGTTGAGCGCCTGTTCGGCGGCGCTGCTGCGGCGCGGCGGGGGGCGGTCGCGCAGCAGATCGTCGGGCAGGCCGCCCGCGGTGGGGTTGGGGCCGACCTGAAGCAGCAGGGCAAGGAGTGCAGAGGTTGCGGTCAAGTGCAGGCGATCCTTGGAAAGGGGTCGTAAAATCCGGCCACGATGGCCGTGAGAAGGGCGATGTCGCTCATCCGCGACAGGCGGTGGTCGCCGTCCTTAATCAAGGTCACCTGTATGTCGTCCGAACGCAGCATCGCTGCAAGCCGCAGGCTCACCTCCCACGGCACATCCGCGTCGGCCTGTCCGTGGAGCAGCCGCACCGGGCAGGCGATGTCGATCGGCGCTTCGAGCCGCAGGTGGCTTTCGGCATCGGCGAAGAAGCCGGGATGGGTCGGAGTCGGCTCAGGGCCATAGGGGTTGGGTTCGAAGATCGCCTCGCCCGCCGCCAATTGCGCGCGCTGCGCTGCGGTGTAGCCCCAGCGGGTAAAATCGGGCGCCGGCGCGATACCGATCAGGCCCGCCAGCCGCCCCTCGCCCATCGCCTTCAGGCGTTCGGCCACCAGCAGCATCAGCCACCCGCCCATCGACGATCCCGCCAGCACCACCGGCCCCGCCACATAACACCCGATCAGCGCCAGCACCTCGTCGCGCCAGCGCCCGAGCGTGCCATCCGCAAAACTGCCGCCGCTGTCCTCGCCCGCGCTCAGGCCGCAGCCCGAATAATCGAGCAGCAGGCAGGCGCGCCCTTGCGCCTCGGCCTCGGCCAGCAGTGCGGTCGCCTTGCTGCCCGCCATGTCGGACATGTAACCGGGCAGGAAGACAAGGCACGGCCCGCGCCCCTCGCACAGGCGAAAGGCGATGCGGCGGCCGTCATACAGGGTGTGGAAGCGCACAGGGATCATCGCCGCTCCATGCCCCGCCGACGGGGCGCTGTGCAACCCTGTCGCGACACGAGCGAGTGTCACAGGCCAGTGTCACAGGTTCGACACGCAGAGCGATTAAGCGGGCGCGCATGACCATGACCGATCCGGCCGCCCTCCCGGCGCCTTCCGCTGCCGCGCTCACCCGTCGCGGCCTGTTCACTCTGGCGGGAGCCTCGGCAGCGGCGGTGGCCACGCCGCTGGCCGCGCGCAGCTTCGGCAGCGGGTTCACCCACGGCGTCGCCAGCGGCGAGCCGGGCCAGGACAGCGTCCTGCTCTGGACCCGCTATGTTGCCGATCGCGAGACCAGCCTTGTCTGGCAAGTGAGCGAGAGCGAAGACTTCGCCCGCCTCGTGGCCGAAGGCGAAGTCACCGCTTCGCCCGCACGCGACAGCTGCGCCAAGGGCATGGTCAGCGGCCTTGCCCCGAACCGCTGGTATTTCTACCGCTTCCGCGCGCCCGACGGCAGCGCCTCGCCGGTGGGCCGCACCCGCACCCTGCCCGAAGGCCCGACGGCCGGGTTCAAGCTGGCGGTGTTCTCCTGCTCGAATTACGGCTTCGGCTGGTTCAACGCCTATGCCCACGCGGCCGAAGCGAACGACTGCGATCTGGCGGTGCATCTGGGCGACTATATCTACGAATATGGCGCGGGCACCTATCCCGATGCCAATCAGGCGCTGGCCGAACGCGTGCTTGCCCCGACCAGCGAGATCGTCGCGCTGACCGATTACCGTCTGCGCTATGCCACCTACCGCGCCGATCCGGATCTCCAGCGCCTGCATCAGGTGCTGCCGATGATCGCGATCTGGGACGACCACGAAAGCGCCAACGACAGCTGGACCGGCGGGGCGGAAAACCACCAGCCGGACACCGAGGGCGATTGGGACGTGCGCAAGGCGGCGGCCAAGCAGGC
>DAIQNP010000134.1:0-7305 GCA_036788335.1 Erythrobacter sp. | reverse complement strand
CGGCTTCGATCATCAGCCGGTCGCGCCATTCCTTGGCGATGATCGAGGCGGCCGAGATGCACGGCTGGGTCCCGTCCCCGCCCACAATTGCCCGGCCCGGCCAGCACCATTCGGCGCAGCGGCCTTGCGGTGTCATGTTGCCGTCGATCAGCACTTCGCGGCAGTCGGCCTCCAGCGCGGCGACCAGCGCGCCGACCGCGCGGGTCATCGCCAGCATCGTCGCCTGAAAAATATTGATCCGGTCGATCTCGTCAGGCCCCACCACCGCGACCGCCCAGCAGCAGCTTTGCCGGATCGCGATTTCGAGGTGGGCGCGGCGTGCAGGCGAAAGGCGCTTGGAATCGTCGAGCCCCGTGGGTATCTCCCTCCCCAACGCCACCGCCGCCGCCACCACCGGCCCGGCGAGCGGCCCTCGTCCGGCCTCGTCGACACCGATGATGAGGCCATCGGCACCGATTGTGAATTCCGGAGTTACCCCAAGCATGACCCGTTCCACCATCCGTTCATCGCGTTTCGTCTCCGCTCTCTCCCTCTGCGCGCTGGCTGTGGCAAGCTGCGCCCAGGCCGAAACCGGGGAAAGCGCCGCTGACGACATGGCCGCCACCTCGGCCCAAGGCGCTGACGGCGCGGGCTTCGCCGTTGCGGCAATGGGCACCTTCGACGAGCCCTGGGCAATCGAATTCGCGCCCGGCACCGGAATGCTGTTCGTTACCGAGAAGGCTGGCACGATCAAGGTGATGGACACCGCCAGCGGCACCATCGCTGCGGTCAGCGGCGCGCCCGAAGTCGCCTATGGCGGTCAAGGCGGCCTCGGCGACATCGCCTTTCTTCCGGCCGAAACCGCAGACGCAGTCGGCAGCCGCACGATCTATCTCAGCTGGGCCGAACACGGCGAGGCCGATACCCGCGGCGCGGTGGTGGGCAAGGGGACGCTGGTGTGCGATGCGGCCGCGGCCTGCGCCATCGAAGGGCTGGACGTGATCTGGCGGCAGACCCCCAAGGTCAGCGGACGCGGGCATTATTCGCACCGCATCGCGATCTCGCCCGATGGCGAGCACCTGTATATTGCCAGCGGCGACCGGCAGAAGATGCAGCCCGCGCAGGACACCGCCAACACACTCGGCACCATCGTCCGGCTCAATCTCGACGGCACGCCTGCAGCGGGCAATCCGCTGGCCGAACGCGGCGAGGAAACCGCGCAGATCTGGTCCTGGGGCCACCGCAACATCCTCGGCATGGACTGGGATGCGCAGGGGCGGTTGTGGGAAGTAGAGCACGGCCCGGCGGGCGGAGACGAGTTGAACCTCGTCCAGCGCGCCGCCAATTATGGCTGGCCGGAACGCTCCAATGGCGAACATTACAACGGCGACCCGATCACCGATCATTCCGCCGATGACGGCTTTGCCAAGCCCGCAGTCAGCTGGACACCGGTGATCGCGCCGGGCGACATGATCCTTTATTCGGGCGACCTGTTCGAAAGCTGGAAGGGCCGCGCGCTGATCCCGGGCCTGTCCAGCATGGCGCTGGTCGAAGTCGCGTTCGAGGGCGACAGCGCCCGCGAGGTTGCCCGCCATGCCTTCGACAAGCGGCTGCGCTCGATCGAGCAAGGCCCGGACGGCGCGGTGTGGGTGGCCGAGGACGGCAAGGACGGGCGGGTGCTCAAGCTCACCCCGCGCTGATGCCTGCCACCACTGCAACGCTGATCCCGCTCGAAGCGGTCGACCCGGCGATGGTCGAAGCGGTGCTGGACCGGGCCTTCGGGCCGGACCGGCACGCGCGCACCGCCTATCGCATTCGCGAAGGCATGGAATGGTTGCCGACGCTGAGCTTTGCCGCGCTCGATGCCGACGAGTTGCTGGTCGGCACGATCCAGTGCTGGCCGATCGCGCTCCAGACCAAGGCCGGGCAGGTGCCGCTGGTGATGGTCGGCCCGGTGGCGGTGCTGCCCGAACGGCAGGGCGAGGGGTTCGGCGTCGGGCTGATGAGCGCGATGCTGGCCGCCGATGCGCAGATGGCAGCGGCTCCGCGCGGGGCGTTACCGCAGGTCCTGATCGGGGATGCCGACTATTACGGGCGCTGGGGCTTTTCGGCGGTCATGACGGGCGGATGGCGTTGCCCCGGTCCCTACGAACAGCACCGCTTGCTGGCGCGCGGCACGGCGCTGGCGGCAATGCCGACCGAGGGCATCCTGGGGCCGTGGGAAGGCTAGGCACGCCTGTGCGGGCGTCGCGCAACCGTTTCGCCGCTTACCCCCTTCACCTCGGGCCTGGCATCTGGCATCGCTCGGGGCGACCATGCCTTATGAACCGCCCCCCTATCTCGCCAGCCTGACCCTTGCCGAAATCGCCGAGCTGGTGGCGCAGCGCAAATTGCCGCCGGTCGAAGGCTGGGCGCCGCAGAAACATGGCGACAGCGCGATGCGGATCGCGGCCGACGGGACCTGGTATCACGAGGGCGACCCGATTCGGCGCGAGGCGATGGTGCGCGCCTTTGCCGGGCTGATGAGGCGCGACGACGACGGCCAGCACTGGCTGGTCACCCCGTTCGAAGCGCTGACCATCGATGTCGAGGATGCAGCTTTCATCGCGGTCGATTGCGTGCGCGCCGACGATGCGCTGGCGTTCCGGCTCAACACCGATGACCTGGTGATCGCCGGACCCGACCACCCCTTGCGTGCGGCCGGCGATGCGGCGGCACCGGCGCTGTACCTCCACGTCCGGCGCGGATGCGAGGCGCGCTTGAACCGCTCGACCTGGGCGCAGCTGGCCGAAATCGCGCTGGCCGAAGGCGCGGACAAGGACGGCTGGCGGATTGCCAGCAAGGGCGCGGTGTTCTCGCTGCTGCCATGACGGCTCCGGGCGCCTCTTCCTCGGGCCTGTTCGAGCGGCTGGCCCGGCTGTTTGCGGAAGGCCACCGCCACCCCATCCCCGACCTGCTGACCGACGCCGCTTTCGCCATCGACGGCCGCGCCACGCCCGCTGCGGTGCTGATCGCGGTTACCGATCTGGCGCATGACCCGCAGGTGATCCTGACCCAGCGGCCCCGCGCAATGCGCGACCATCCGGGGCAGGTCGCCTTTCCCGGCGGCAAGCTCGATCCGGGCGAGGATGCCGTCACCGCCGCGCTGCGCGAAGCCGAGGAGGAACTCGCCCTGCCTCGCAGCGCGGTGCGGGTGATCGGCACCAGCGATCCCTACCACACCGGCACCGGCTTCATCGTCACCCCGGTGCTGGGCGTGGTCCCGCCCGGCCTGACGCTCATCCCCAACCCCGAGGAGGTCGATGCCTGGTTCGAAGCGCCGCTTGGCCTGCTGCTCGATCCGGCCAGCTGGACCACCAATGAGGTGTTCTGGCGCGGGGCCAACCGCCGCTTTCTCGAGATGGAGTGGCAGGGGTTCCGTATCTGGGGTGTGACCGCCGCGATCATCGCCAACCTGTCGCGGCGGATCGCGCCGGAGGGTCTTGATACACACGTCCGTTCGGGATGAGCTTGTCGAAGCCATGCACTGTCTTATAGCGCTACGATGAAGTCGAAGGACAATCCTTCGACAAGCTCAGGGTGAACGGGATTTGGTGCTGCAATCGCTTGGATCTGGCGACTGGCCGCGCCGCGCGGGGCTGGCGGCGCTGACCGCCGCGCTGGGGGCTGACAGTATCCGCTGGGTCGGCGGCGCGGTGCGCGACGGCTTGCTGGGGCAGGATGTCCACGATGTCGATTGCGCCACCCTGCTCCATCCCGATGCCGTGATCGAACGCTGCGCTGCGGCAGGCATCCGCACCGTCCCCACCGGGATCGACCACGGCACCGTCACCGCGATCCTCAAGGACGGACCGGTCGAGGTTACCACCCTGCGCCGCGATGTCGCGACCGATGGCAGGCGGGCAACCATCGCCTTCGCCAGCGACTGGCGCGAGGATGCGGCGCGGCGCGATTTCACCATCAACGCGCTTTATGCCCACCCCGAGACGCTCGCGATCGACGACTATTTCGGCGGGCTGGACGATCTCGCCGTGCGCCGGGTTCGGTTCATCGGCTCGCCCGAGCAGCGCATTGCCGAAGATCACCTGCGGATCCTGCGCTATTACCGCTTCCAGGCGCGCTTCGGCGCGGCGCTCGACCCGGCGGCCGAGGCGGCCTGCACAGCGCTGGCGCACACCCTGAAAGGCCTTAGCCGCGAACGGGTCGCGGGCGAATTGCTCGCGCTGCTGGCGCTGCCCGACCCGCACGCCACCATCGCCCGGATGCACGGCGCGGGTGTGCTCGGCGTAATCCTGCCTGAATCCTGCACCGCCAATGTCGACGCACTCGCCCGGCTGATCGCGGCAGAGGCGGCGCAAAGCTTCGCGCCCGATCCGGTCCGGCGGCTGGCAGCCCTGCTCCCCCCCTCGCCCGAGGTGGCGGAAGTGGTCGCGGCGCGGCTACGCCTGTCGAAACAGCAGCGCGCCCGGCTGGTATCCGGAGCAGAACGCGGCGAGGCGGCGGGCGAATCCCCGCAAGCGCTGGCCTATCGCATCACCCCCGCCCTCGCCATCGACCGGCTGTTGCTGGGCGGCAGCAATGCCGTCATGCTGGCCAATTGGGAACCGCCCGCCTTCCCGCTCAAAGGCGGCATGATCGTCGCGCGCGGGGTCACCGCCGGACCGCAGGTGGCGCGGATCCTGCAAGCCGTCGAACGGCGCTGGATGGCCGAAGGCTTCCCCGGTGATGCCCGCATCGACGCGATCCTTGGCGAGGAAATGACAGCCAGCGATACCGCGCATTAATCTTCGCTTCACCCGGCCTGCGGCAAAGATGACAAAGCGGATACGCATTTATCCTCTCACCCTGTCAGGACCGGGGAACCCCCCGGCAGCAGATGCATTTATTGCATACGCGAACCTGACGACCCGGCCATCATTGCTGGCCGGGGCTGGGCTTCAGCCCGTTCATTGCGTGTCTCGCCGATGCCACCTCTCCGGTAGCGTCTTGATGAAGCAAAATATGGAGAACATCCGATGAAATCCGTGAAACTGGCGCTGTTTGCCACCCTTCTTGCCACGACTGGTGTCGCGGCGCAGGCGCAGGACGTGGGCGCCACTGTCTACGGCAATGACGGCAACCCGATCGGCACGATCGAAAGCAACGCCGATGGCGTGATCATGGTCGACACCGGCAAGCACAAGGCTCCGATCCCAGCTGACCTGATTGGCGAAGGCGAAACGGGCCCCAGCATCAATGCCACCAAGGAACAGATCAATGCGATGATGGATGCGCAGGTTGCCGAAGCCAATGCCAAGCGCGATGCCGCGCTGGTCGAAGGCGCGCCGGTGATGTCGGCCAACGGCAACCCCGCCGGCACCATCGCCAGTATCGATACTGCGATGGATGCGATCATCCTTGAAAGCCCGGACGGTCCGGTCGCGCTCAAGAAGGAGCATTTCGCGGTCGATCCCAATGGGCAGCTGATGGCGCTGTTCACCCGCGACCAGATTGCCAGTGCCGCTGCCAGTGCGCAGGCCAGCACCACCGGCGGCGCGGCGCAGTAAACCGCCCCTTCAGGGTCGCACCCAAGGGTCAGCAAAGGGCCGCGAAGGATGACTGCCTTCGCGGCCCTTTCGCGTCCTGAGGCACTGTTGTCAGTCAGGTGTGCCGGTCAGGCGAAGCGATTGGACTTGGGGAAGCCTTGCGGCGGCATCCGCCCGGCCGCGCCGCGCGCCACCTTCCACAACCGGATTTCGGTTTCGGTGCGGGTGCGCTCGCCCGATCCGCCCATCTGCCAGCTGAGCCCGTCGGCCAGCACGAAGGTGATCGCATCCGCCATCCCGCCGTCACGGTAGCGTTGCAACTGCACCCCCTGCCCGCGGGTCATCACCGGCAGTTCCTCGAGGTTGAACACCACCAGCTTGCGGTTGTCGCCGACGCAGGCGACGTGATCGTGATGGGCCGGGATGTCGCGGATCACCCGCAGCACCGCGCCGTCCTTCAGGTTGACCACCTGCCGCCCTTTGCGCGTTTCGGCCAGCAATTCACGGGTTTCGGCGATGAAGCCCTTGCCCAGGCTCGAAGCGAGCAGCAGCCGCGCGCCATCGCGGTGGACCAGCATCCTCGCCACCGAGCTGTCGCTTTCCAGATCGATCATCGTGCGCAGCGGCTCACCAAAACCGCGCGCGCCGGGCAGCTTGTCGCAGCCCAATGTGAAGAACCGCCCGTCGGATGCCGCCAGCAGCAGCTTGTCGGTGGTCTGGGCGTGGGCGATGAAGGCGAGGCCGTCGCCCTCCTTGTACTTGAATTCCTGATCCAGCGGCACGTGGCCGCTGGCGGCACGAATCCAGCCCTTCTGGCTGAGGATCACCGTGACCGGCGCTTTCTCGATCATCGCGTCCATGCTGAATTCGACCGCCGGGGCGGCCTCGGCAATCAGCGTCCGGCGGCGGCCGAGCGGGGTGTCTTCGGCGTAGTTCTTGCGCAGGGCGCGCAGGTCGCGCTTCAGCCGGGTACGCTGCTTGGCCGGGCTTTCCAGCAGGGCGGTAAGATCGGCCTCCTCGGCCAGCAGCGCGTCCTGTTCCTTGCGCAGCTCCATTTCCTCCAGCTTGCGCAAGGACCGCAGCCGCATGTTGAGGATCGCTTCGGCCTGCCGGTCGGTCAGGTCGAATTCGGCGATCATCGGCGGCTTGGGCTCGTCCTCGGTGCGGATGATTTCGATCACCCGGTCGAGGTTGAGGTAGGCGATGATATAGCCGCGCACCAGTTCGAGCCGCGCGGCAATCTTGTCGAGCCGGTGGCGCGCGCGGCGTTGCAGGATGTCGATCTGGGCGATGGTCCAGCGTTCGAGCAGTTCCTTCAGCCCCATCACCATCGGCGTGCGGCCCATCCCCCCGGTTGCGTCGAGCACGTTCAGATTGAGGCTGAACCGGGTTTCGAGGTCGGTCAGCTTGAACAGGCTCTCCTTGAGCAGGTCGGGATCGACATTGCGGCTCTTGGGCACGATCACGATGCGGATCGCGGTGTCGCTTTCGTCGCGCACGTCCTCCAGAATCGGCAGCTTGCGGTCGGCGATGGCCTGAGCGATTTGTTCGATCAGCTTGCCCTTGGGCACCTGATAGGGGATTTCCGAGATGACCAGCTGCCACTGCCCGCCGCCCAGCCGCTCGATCCCTGCGGCGATGTCGGTGTCGTCCTTGGCTTCAGGCGCATGGAACTTGCCCCGCAGCCGGAACGCGCCGCGCCCGGTGCGATAGGCTTCGGCGATGGCAGCCGCGCTGTCGATCACCTGCCCGCCGGTGGCGAAATCGGGGCCGTGGAACAGTTCCATCAGCCGTTCGTGAG